>NZ_JASCOY010000169.1:0-5902 GCF_029960075.1 Pseudomonas sp. PS02290 | reverse complement strand
CGAAGAGGACAGTCCATCCGCTAAATCTTCAGCGGCTGGAATGCAGCCTTCGTGAGCAAGCTCACTCCCACAGGGTATGTGTTTGCCATTCAATCTGGCGTGGGTCGGACACTGGGCGTCTACGGCTTAAACGGCCAACCGACGATCTTCTTCGGCCGGGGCGTCGCATAGGTCCGCACTTTTGAGGTCTTCAACCCCAGACGCAACAGTGATTCCGCCAGTGCCACCGCTGCGGTAACGCCATCCACCACCGGCACGCCGGCGCGGTCACGGATGAGTTGATCCAGCCCGGCCATGCCGCCGCAGCCCAGGCAAATCACCTCGGCCTTGTCCCGACTCACCGCTTCCATGGCCTGCTCAACGATCGCCTCGACCGCACGCTCCGGCGATTCCTCCAGCTCCAGCACGCTCATGCCGCTGGCCCGCACCGAGGCGCAGCGTTCGTACACGCCGGCCAGTTTCAGGCGATCCTCGATCAGCGGCACGGTGCGGTCCAGCGTGGTGACCACGGCGTATTTATGCCCCAGCAACATCGCCAGGCTGGCCGCCGCTTCGGTGATGTCCACCACCGGCACCTCGAGCAATTCCTGCAAGCCCTCGCGGCCATGCTCGCCGTAACCCGCCTGAATCACCGCGTCATAAGGCCCTTCGTAGGACATCACCCGGTCCATCACCGCGATGGCCGCCAGGTAGCTTTCGAAATTACCTTCCACCGACTCGGCGCCGAAGCGCGGGGTCAGGCCGATGATCTCGGTGCCCGGCGAGGCCACGCTGCGGGCCTGCTCGGCAATGGTCTCGGTCATGGATTCGGTGGTGTTCACGTTGACGATCAGAATTCGCATGGACAGATCTCGCGCAGAAAACAAGGCCGGGCGTCTGGCCCGGCGTCGTTGCCCACGATATCAGTCTTTCATCGGCACGGGCGCCTGCAGGGCGATGAAGCCCTGATCGCGCATGGCCTGCCAGAAACCATCCGGCACCTGTGCGTTAAGCGCGGTGACGTCCTCGATGATCCGCGAAGGGCGGCTGGCACCCGGAATCACCGCCGCCACCAGGGGGTTGGCAAGGACAAATTGCAGCGCTGCCGATTTGATGTCGACCTGGTACTGACGGGCGATCTCCTGAATGTGCGCCACCTTGTCGATCATCGCTGGCGACGCCTCCTGATACTCGAAATGCTTGCCGCCCACCAACACGCCGGAGCTGTAGGGCCCGCCGACGACGAACTCGGCGTTGTGCTGACGGGCCTTGTCGAACAGCCGTTGCAGCGGTTGGTCGTGATCGAGCAGCGAATAGCGGCCGGCGAGCAGGAAACCATCGGGCTGGGCTTCTTCCAGATCCAGCGTCAGTTCGCACGGCTCGACGCGATTGACGCCCAAGCCCCAGGCCATGATCACGCCTTCTTCACGCAGGCGGGTGAGCGCGCGGAAAGCGCCGGTGCGAGCAATGTTGAAATGCTCGATCCAGGCATCGCCGTGGGCGTCCTGCGCGACATCGTGGACGAACACGATATCCAGACGATCAGTGTTCAACCGCTTCAGGCTCGCTTCAATGGAACGCAGCGTGGCGTCGGCGGAATAGTCGGTGACGATCTTGTTTTTCAGGCCCTCGGCGAACGGACCGCTGCGGGTCTCGGTATCGATCTCGTCGGAAATCAGCCGGCCGACTTTGGTGCTCAGCGTGTACTGGTCGCGTGGGACGCCGGCGAGGGCCTTGCCCAGGCGCTGCTCGGACAAGCCGGCGCCGTAGATGGGCGCGGTGTCGAAATAGCGAATGCCCTGGTCCCAGGCGGATTGAACGGTGGCCGCAGCTTCATCTTCATCGATGGTGCGGAACATGTTGCCCAGCGGCGCGGAGCCGAAGCCGAGGCGGCCGATGATCTTGTCGTGCAGACTCATGGAAGGTGTCCTGTGCGGTAGGGCGTGTTGAATGGCGCGCGGTTCATGGCCCGGATCGAGCACGATGAAACCGGCGAAGCTTCTTTACTGACTGTTGATTGCCGCAGGGGTTCTTCGTAATCCGCGGCGGTGGATTTTCACATGCTCGGTGAGCGGCTATCCTCATCCCATGCAAATCTCGCTATTTGCGGTACCTCACTGGGACCCGCTCCTGCGATTTCTCGTGTGACCGGCTCCTGCGATTTCTCTGCGGGACCGGCTTTAGCCGGGAAGAGGCCCGTGAGTACGCCATCCATGACCAGCGAGGCCGCCGATGAGCGAGCACATCATTCATTTCCACTGCGGGGTCGATCAGGCCAGCACCGAGCATTTTCGGGATCGCTGCCTGGAAGCCCTCGGCAAGGGCGCGACCGGATTGCTGCTGAATCTGTCGACCGCCGGCGGCAGCACCGCACTGGGATTCACCCTGTACAACTTCCTCAAATCCCTGAAAGTGCCGATCCGCGCGTTGAACAGCGGCAACATCGAATCCATGGGCATCGTCATCTACCTGGCGGCTCAAGAGCGGATTGTCTGCCCCCATTCGCGTTTTCTGATCCACCCCATGAGCTGGTACTTCAACCAGAGCTCGGTGGACCACTCACGCATGCGCGAATACCTGCGCAGCCTGGACAACGACCTGCAGCGCTACGTAAATATCTATCAGAGCGAGACCGTAAGCGCCGTGCACCCGCTGGACATCGGGCGCTGCCTGTCAGCGGAGGAGAAGGTGATCCGCGCCGAAGACTCCCTGGCGTGCGGCATTGCCCATCGTGTCGAGCAATTGCAGTTTGCCGAAGACGCCGTGCACTGGACCGTCAGCGCCAGCTAAGCTCGATCCATTGAACCCGGTCGTTGTCGAGCCCTCTGAATCTATTATTGGCCACATTGAAACGAGAGGTGACTGCCATGCAATCCCATACACCTGACGCTGCACCCGTTCCGCCGCGCCCCGCTCCCCAGCCGGGTGACGAAGACACAGGATTTGACGCCGACATGGACCCGGGCAACGAAGACCCGGGTTCTCAGTTTGATCGGGACGCGACGGTGCCGCTGATCGATCCGGATAAATGAGGGGGGAGGGTGCCGCTTACCCGTGTGCTTGCTATGAGGCGTACATTGCTTTTTTGACTGATGCTCAAACAAAAGAGCGAGAGCCTTGGCCCTCGCTCGCTTCACTCAGCCGCACGTCGTTACGACTTGCCGCCTGAGCCGCCTTTCTTGCCGGTGCCGCTCGCGCCTGCACCCGATTCTTTCTTCATATCGCTTCCGGCATTGCCGCTGCCTGAAGCCTGTCCGCCTTTCTTGCCGGCTTCGGACGCTTTCTCTTTATCGTTCGCAAAATTGCCAGGGTTCGACTTTCCGGTGTTAGCCATGATCGCAGACCTCTTGTTATTGAGAAGGCGAGACAGGTGCCTCGCCTTAACTGTGAGGGGGCGTTCACGCAATCGTTTAACCCGTCGACTCGCTGGCAGACCAACGGCGGTGACGAGTGATGCCCGCTGTTACATGTGCACTTCGACGGTCAGCGGCAGGTGATCGGACAGATGGGTCCACGGCCGCGTGCCGAGGATTTTCGGCTGGTGGCTGGTGGCGTTGCGCAGGTAGATCCGGTCCAGGCGCAGCATCGGGAAGCGCGCCGGGTAGGTCTTCGCCAGCCGCCCCTGACTGCGCTCGAAAGCTTCATGCAGGTAGCCGCAGCGCTGCAGGCGCTTGTTGCCCTGGAGCTGCCAGTCGTTGAAGTCGCCCGCGATCACCACCGGTGCGTCCTCGGGCAGGGAGTCGAGCAGGTCGCAGAGCAGGTTCAGCTGCAACTGGCGATGGCTTTCCAGCAGGCTGAGGTGCACGCAAATCGCATGGACCTCGGCATGCCCTGGCACTTGCAGCACGCAGTGCAACAAGCCCCGGCGTTCCGGCCCGGTGATCGAGATGTCGAGATTGCGGTAATGCAGGATCGGATATTTGGACAGCAGCGCGTTGCCGTGGTGGCCATCGGGGTAGACCGCGTTGCGGCCGTAGGCGAAGTCCGTCCACATGCTGTCGGCGAGGAATTCGTAGTGCGGCGTGTCGGGCCAGTCTTCGTACTTGGCGGCGTGGCGGTCATGGCCGCCGAGGACTTCCTGGAGAAACACCAGGTCGGCACCGGTGCTGCGCACGGCTTCACGCAACTCCGGCAGGATGAAACGCCGGTTCAGGGCGGTGAAGCCCTTGTGGGTGTTCACGGTCAGCACGCGCAGTTTGTGGACTTCGCGCAACGTGGCCGGGTCCGGAGGGGTAGCGTTCGAGCCAGCGGGATCGGGGGTCACGCCCTCACTCCTGTTCGGGGGATGTGCTATTCGGACCGGGACGCGAGGCGGCAGTTCAGCTTTTAGGTGGGACGGGCTGTGGCCGGGGAATTTCAACAGCCAGTGAGCGCTGTTGCAGAGTCGCCGGCCTCTTCCCTCTGTAGGACCGGCTTCAGCCGGGAAGCTTTGAGGCGCTGCGCTCGCTACACCCGCGTGTCGACCGGCGCCCTGCGCGACAGCACCACGGCCAGCGTCAACGCCGCCACCGACAACAACGCCGCGAAGAAGAAAATCCAGCCGTAGCCCATGCCCAGCGCCACCGCGCCCATCAGTGGTCCGGCAATGGCCAGGGCCAGGTCAAAGAACACCGCGTAGGCGCTGAGCCCCGCGCCACGACTGCTGTTGGGCACCTGCTTGATGGCTTCCACGCCCAGCGCCGGGTACACCAGCGACAAACCAAAACCGGTCAGCCCCGCGCCGATCAGGGCGAAGGTGGTGTCGGGTGCCAGCCACAACAGCAACAGCCCCAGGGTTTCCACCGAGATGCAGACGATCGCCGAGCGAAAGCCGCCGAAGCGGTTGATCGCATTGATGAACAGCAACCGCGCCAGGATGAAACAAACGCCGAACACCGTCAGGCACCAGGCCGCGCCTTCCCAGCCACGGGCCAGGTAAAACAGGGTGATGAACGTGGTCAGTGTGCCGTAGCCGATAGAGGACAGGGTCAGGCTCAGGCCGAACGGCGCCACCCGGCCGAACACCGAGAAGAACGGCAGGCGCTCGCCGCGTACCACCGGGATCGCCGGCTTGTTGCGGATCAACAACAGTGCCCCGGCGGCCAGCACGAACAGCACCACCCCCAGGCTGGCAAAGCCCAGCGCGCCGACCATCACCACCCCCAGCGGCGCGCCGATCGCAATGGCGCCGTAGGACGCGATGCCGTTCCACGAGATCGAGCGGGCGGTGTGCTCCGAACCGACCTGGCCGATGCACCAGCTGATGGTGCCGACGCCGATCAAGCCCTGGGACGCACCGAGGAACAGGCGAGCGATGATCAGGATGGTCAGACTGACCCCGGCGAAACGCTCCAGAAGGATTGCTGCCAACGTCAGCACGCCGCTCAACGCGATGCCCGACAGCCCGTAAACGATGGCGCGCTTGGTGCCGATGGTGTCGCAGATGCGTCCGGCCACCGGACGACTCAACAGCGTCGCCAGGTACTGGGCACCGATCACCAGCCCCGCGACCACCGCGCTGAAGCCCAGCTGGTTGTGCACGTAGCCGGGCATCACCGCGATGGGCAGGCCGATGCACAGGAAGGCGATGAAGGTGTATACGACGATGGAGACGATTTGCAGCGTGATCGCCATCGAACTGGCGTCATGGGTGGGGGAATGGGCAGGCGCATCGGGCGGCAGGGCGGCAGACATGGGGACTCTTCGCTGGAGCGGTGGGAGTGCCGCATCATCGCCCGTGGTGTCAGGAAATGAAAGCTGGCTAACGGTTTTTCTCCGCAATCAGAGAACACCCGGACTCGCCCTTTCCCGGCTAAAGCCGGTCCTGCGAGTGTTTGCATTTGCCTTCGTAGGACCGGCTTTAGCCGGGAAAGCGTCGGATGTCACACCGCAGGCTCGGGGGCGCCTGGCCTGGCGTCTTCCCGGCTGCAGCCGGGCCCCCGGT
>NZ_JASCOY010000168.1:0-5909 GCF_029960075.1 Pseudomonas sp. PS02290 | reverse complement strand
GGCCGAACGCAGACGACGCGGAGTGGGCCGAGCGGCATGGATGCCGCGAGAGCGCCGCTAGGACATGGATGTCCGTTCGGCGCGGGCCCACGGAGCGTCGTCGAAGTGAGGGAACCCGACGAAGTCGGGCCAAACCGAGAGCAAGCACCCTTGGTTACTTGGGGTGCTTTTCCAAGTAACTCGCCGAAGGCGAAACAGTCTGCCCCCAGGCAGACGCCCTTGATCTTGATCTTGATCTTGATCTTGATCTTGATCTTGATCTTGATCTTGATCTTGATCAGACATCATCAATCCGAATGACTTCGTCCGTCACTTCCTCAAGCTGCCGCACGATCTGATAAATATTCGCCACCGCCAACAGCGTCGTCCTCGGGATGTACTTGCCGGCCTTGACCTTATAAAGCGTCCGCGCCAACCAGATACTCTGCACCACCGGAATCCCCGCCTTTTTTGCCCGCGCGATCAACGCCAGCGCCTCATCATCCTCACCCTTGCAGTGAATCTGCGGCAGCGGCGTCGTGCCGGGCCGGTAATAGAGCGCCACCGCATAGTGGGTCGGATTCACCACCAGCATGTCCGCATCCTCCACCGGCTTGGCCGGCGCGGTCGGCGCCTGGTTCAACAATTCATGGGCCAGTTGCCGCCGATGCCCCTTCACATGGGGGTCACCCTCCGACTGCTTGTACTCCTTCTTGATGTCCTCATGGCTCATCCGCAGCTTCTTGGCGTGGAAGTACTTCTGCAGCGCAAAGTCCACCGCGCCGATCACCAAAAGCAGCCCCAGCGTCGCCCGCAAGATGTGCCGGAACACCTGCAGCAGCGCATGCCAGTAGGTCGTCAGGTCGGTGCTCGACAGCAAAATCAGCGTGCCCAGGGACGGCTTCACCACCACATACAGCGTCGCCGCGATGGCGGTGGCTTTCAAAATACTGAGCAGCAAGGTGGTCAGGCTTTGCGCCGAGAACATCTGCTTGGCGTGGGCGAACGGGTTGAGTTTGTTGAAGTCCAGCTTCAGCGCCTTGGGCGCGAACAGAAACCCGATCTGTATCCAGCTGCCCACCAGCCGCATCAACATCGCGATGCCGACGCTGCTCAGAATGAAGCCGACCAACACGCTCGCGCCTTCGCTGGCGACCTGCTCCAGCGTGTGCATGAAGGGCTGGCCAACACCCTGGAATGACAACGTCATCAAGTGCAGCAAGCGCGCGACGCTTTCGTCCGCCAGGCCGAAGGTCACTTCGCTGACGACCAGCAGCACCAGCAGTTTGCTCAGGTCCTGGCTCTGGCCGACCTGGCCTTTTTCGCGGGCGTCGCGCAGTTGTTTGGGCGTGGCCTTTTCGGTTTTTTCGCTCACGGCACATGCACCAGTTGGCCGAGCAGGTGCTTCAGATCGGCGAGTTGCGTGATCTGGCCGTTGCCCAGTTCCAGCAGCGTCGGCAGGTAGATGAGCAGGAAGGCGATGCCCGCCATGCTCTTGGCCGGCATGGCCAGGATCGACACGTTCAGTTGCTGCGCGTACAGGCCGATGATCGCCAGCGCGGCCTCGATCAACAGCAGCAAGCCAATGAACGGCGCGGCGTAGAGCATCATGTGCTGGAGGGTCTGGTTGAGTTGTTCGAGAAAAAGGTCGAGCCCGCCGACGGTCATGCCGGGCAGCCAGGCGGTGGGCGGCCAGACCTGATAGCTGTCCCAGATCACCTGGGTAATCAGCGACAACCCGCCGGACAGAATCACCAGCATGATCAACGTCTCCTGAAACAGCTCGCCCAGCGGCGTCGCGTCAGGCCCCAGCGCCGGGTTCAGTTGACCGCCGCTCAAGGCGCCGCGCTGGCTGTCGAGCAATGCGCCCACCGAAGCGAACATCCAGAACGGCGCGTACAGCAACAGGCCGAGGAGAGTGCCGAGCACCGCCTCTTTAAGCAGCAGCGCGCCGATGGAAAACCAGTCGTCGTTCATGCCCGACAGCGCCCGGCTGATGCTCGGCGCCGGGATCATCGACACCACCAGCACCACCGCGTAACGCAGCGGGCCCTTGAGGTATTTGAAGCAGAACGCCGGCACCAGAATCATGCACGGCAGGATGCGCGCGGCCGCCAGGCCCATGCCCAGCATCAGTTCGAACAGGCCCTGAGCGTCGAAGGGCATCTAGTGCGCGCCGCCGGAGCGGGCGATCAGGTCGAAGGCCATGTTGATGAACTGGATCAGTTCGACACCGATCCATCGCCCGGTCATGGCCAGGGTCAGGCCGACGGCGGCGAGCTTGATGCCGAAGGGCAGGGTCTGGTCCTGGATCTGCATCAGCGCCTGCAGCAGCGAGGTGATGACGCCCACCAGCACGGCCACCCCCAATGGCGGCGCCGTGAGAATCACCACCAGAAACATGCCCTGTTTGAACAACGCCAGCGCTTCCATCACCGCCTCACATGTACGAGTAGAAGAGGCTGTCGAGCAGGCGCGTCCAGCCTTGCACCAGCACGAACAGCAGCAGTTTGAGGGGCAGCGAAATGGTCATCGGCGAAACCATCTGCATGCCCAGCGCCAGCAGCAGGTTGGAGACGATCAGGTCGATGACGATGAACGGGATGTAGATCAGAAAGCCAATCTGAAAACCGGCCTGCAACTCGGACAAAACGAAGGCGGGCACGGCCAGCAGCAGGTCGCTTTTGCTGGCCTGATCGGCCATGTCCTTGGGCCACATGCGCTGGGTGTTGTCGAGCAGGTGGGCAACGACTTCCGGGTCGGTGTTACGGCTCATGAACCGTTGCAACGGCTCGATGACGGTGTTGGCGCTGGCCTGCAATTTCTCGGTGCTGCCCATCTCCAGCGGGCGGTCGTGAACCCGCTGCTGGATTTCGTGGGCGACGGGGGCCATGACGAACATGGTCGCGGCCAGGGCGATGCCGTAGAGGGCCATGTTCGGCGGCACTTGCTGCACGCCGATGGCGTTGCGGGTAATCAGCAGGGTCATGGAGATCTTGAGAAAGGCCGTGCAGACGATCAACAGAAACGGAATCAACGAAAGAGCGCCGAGGAACAGCGCCAGCATCACCGGGTTCATCCCGTCCATGATCATGCTTGAGACGCCATGCGGGTGATCTGCAGACCGAGGCGGCCCTCGACGCTGACCAGCTCGCCCTCCGCGACGACGCGCTCGCCGTGGCACAGGGTGGCGAAGCCGGGTGTGACGCCGTTGACGGGTAATACGGTGCCGGCCGCGATGCGGCGCAGGTCGCCGAGGGTCAGTTCGAGGCTGCCGCAGCGCAGGGTCAGGGCCAGCGGCAGTTGGTCAAGGGAATCGAGGGATGTCTGGGTTTCTGTTGATTGAGGCTCGTAAGGTTCGTCCGCGTAGCCATCGGAGGCGGTTTCATCCTGCCACTCGTTTTCGGCGGTTTGATGCTCGGCGTCGTCAAAAGCTTCCCGGCTAAAGCCGGTCCCACGGTCCACAGTTTCAGGGCTGTAGCCGGCGCCATTGTTCAGGGCGTGCTCGGTCGACTCATCGTCGGCAAGGTCCTCGATCTCGTCTTCGTACAATTCTTCATTGACCATGTCCCAAGTCTTCCTCGTGGCTGAACCGTACATACAGCTGCTGGGCGCGGCTGTCCGTCTGCACTGCCCATTGCCGACCCGCCAGTTGCAGGCGGCCGCCGCCTTCTTCGTCGAAATGACACAACGACGGCAGCAGCACGTCCCCCGGTTGCAGCGACGCCAACTGGTCGAGGCTCAACGACAGCTCGCCCAGCACCAGCGGCTGTCGGATGGGCCAGTCTGACGCGACGTTCTGCCGGTGCGGCTGCCAGTGATGGCTGCCGAGCAGTTGCAGCAAGACCCGCGCGTCGGCGCAGAGCTGTGCGTGCAACACCTGCGAACCCAACCGCAGTTGCAATCGGCAGGTCATCGGCGCGGTATTCGGGCTTTCGCCTTCGGCGGACAGCGCAGTGATATCGCTGAGTGGCCGCAGAGGGCAAAGCAGTTCCGCCAGTTCGGTACTCATGCGTTGATTCACCAGTTGCCAGTACCACGGCTGATGTTCGCCGCCGAGGGTGACCGGCAGTTCGCCGAGCAGGCTCAGCACCGCTTCGGCATCGCTCAGGGCGAAGGGGCCGAGGGCGCTGTCGAACCAGGTCAGCGATGACGGCGTCCCGGCTGAAGCCGGCCCTACGAGGGGCGAGCCATCCCGGTTTGCATCGTCGGGCATCGATCGCAGGCTCAGCTCGCCGCGCTGACCCTGGGCCGTGTAGCCGCAGCTCACGCCGGCGCCCAGCAGACGCGAGGCCTCGGCAAAATCGCCGCTGACTTCCCGCATCTTCAGCGGACTGAATGGCGGGTTCCCGGCTATAGCCGGTCCTACGGTGTTCAGGTCGCTCGTGCCCACGTTCATGCCCGAGTTCCTCTCCGAATTCATGGTCGAGTTCATGTCCGGCGTCATCCCTGCGCCTCCTCAAAGGACAGATCAACGTCACAACCCAGCGCCTGCTCCAGCGCGCTTTCGCAGTTGCGTTGATGGGGCTGCAAGCGTTTCAGCACGCCACGTCGGGTGAAGCCCAGTTCGATGCTCCACTGGTTGTCGCGCTTGTTGGCGTTGACCTGCACCTTGCCGAGATTGGGCATCAGCAAGGTCAGGCTCAACGGGCCGTCCGGTTGCTGGGGCAGGCGTTGGGCGAGCTCGTCGATGAGCTGCGTTGGCACGCCTTCACTGGGGAACAACGTGCTGAAGCTGCTGCCGGCGAAACCCGATTCGCTCTGCTGCTCCGTCACCGGCGGCACCAACAGTTGGGAGAAAAACATCCCGTCAGCACTCAACGAGGCAGGCGAGGCGGATTCATCGCACAGTCGGCGCAGGCGTTCGGCATCGGCGCGACGCACAGGGGACGACGGCTGGCGCGTGTCGCCCGGCGCGGCAGGGGATGGCGAGGGCGCGCGCGACGTTTCGGCACGGGGCTGCGGTTGCGGGCGAGGCGGGTGTTGCACCGGGCTGTTCATGACGATTCACCTTCTTCGTTGAGGGCCTCGGCCAGGCAGGCGAGTTTTTCCACGGCCCGTTGGGACGCTTTCGCTGCGTTTTTGGCCTCGGCCAGCCGCTGCTGTTGCTCCTCGATGCCCAACTGCTGGCGAGCCATGTCCTGGCGAATATAGGCCAGCCGGTCGAGCATGCGGTTTTCCTTCTCGTGCCAGCGTTCGAGGTCGTCCAGCGACATCGACTTGTTGACGTGGGCGCTGCTCAACACCTGCCGGCGTTCGCGCTGGTTATGGCGTTCCTGCGCGTACGAATCGCGAGTCTGCTGCAGATGTTCGTGCAAGTGCTCCAGGGTTTTTTGCGCCTGCCGTTGCGCCCGTTCGGCGCTGGCCTGGCGATGCTGACGCAGCGGCGTGAGCACGCTGATGACCTGTTCCATGGCGAGGGTTTGCGGATCGACTTCAAGCTCTTCTTCCACGCCATCACTCCGGCAGTTGCGAGGTGAGTTGCATCAGTGCGGCGAGGGTTTCCTCAAGCGGCACCGGCTCGCGCAGGTCCTGGCGCAGAAACGCATTGATTGGCTCGTTCAGCCGTACCGCGCAGTCGGTGACCGGGTCGCTGCCGGGCTGGTATTCGCCCAGGCGCAAGAGCATTTCCACCTGCTTGTACGCCGCCATCAAACGGCGCAACCGGTTGTTCGCCTGCTGGTGCTCGCGGCCGGTGACGTTGCTGATGATCCGGCTGATGCTGGCCTGCACGTCGATGGCCGGGTAATGCCCGCGCTCGGCCAGTTTGCGCGACAACACGATGTGGCCGTCGAGCAGCGAACGCACCTCGTCGGCGACCGGGTCGTTCATCGAATCCTGTTCGATCAGCACGGTGTAGAGCGCGGTGATCGAGCCGTTTTCGCTCATGCCGGCCCGTTCAACCAGGCGCGGCAGCAGGGTGTAGACCG
>NZ_JASCOY010000167.1:0-5947 GCF_029960075.1 Pseudomonas sp. PS02290 | reverse complement strand
TGGGGGGGGGGGGCGTGGGGGGGGCGGGGGGGGGGGCGGCGGCGGGGGTGGGCGGCGGGGGGGGGGGGGGCGGCGGTGGTGCTCCCGCTGACACCTCCGCGCCCCTGGCGCCGGGCAACTTGCTCGTCAGTGCAGACGGCACCCTGCTGACCGGCACCAGTGAAGCCGGCGCGACCATTCAGGTGCGCAACAACGCGGGTGCCCTGCTCGGCAGCGGTGTCGTGGCGCCGGACGGGACGTTCAGTGTGACCCTGAACCCGCCGCAAACCAGCGGCCAGCCTCTGGCGGTCAGCGCCACCGACCCCGCAGGCAACGTTTCACCGACCACCCAGGCGCCAACGCCCGACACCGGCGGTGATCAGCCTGGGCCAGATACCACGGCTCCCGGCGCTCCGGCCAATCTGGCGGTCAACCCCACCGGCAGCGTGCTGACCGGCACCGGCGAAGCGGGTGCGACCATTCAGGTTCGCGCCGCCGACGGCACCCTGCTGGGCAGCGGCATCGTCGCAGCTGACGGCACCTTCAGCCTCACCCTGAGCCCGGCGCAAACCGACGGCCAGTCGCTGACCGTGACAGCCACCGACGCCGCCGGCAATATCTCCGTGCCGGCTCAAGCGCTGGCACCGGACATCGATGTCACTCCGCCCGGCGACACCACCGCGCCCAATGCCCCGGGCAATCTCGTGGTCAGCGCAGACGGCACGCGCATCAACGGCTCCGGCGAAGCGGGCGCGACCGTTCAGGTTCGCGCCGCCGACGGCACCCTGCTGGGCAGCGGCACGGTCGGCTCAGACGGCACCTTCAGCCTCACCCTCAGTCCGGCGCAAACCGACGGCCAGGCGTTGACTGTGACGGCGACCGACGCCGCCGGTAACGTCTCGGCGCCGGCTCAAGCGACCGCACCGGACATCGACGTTCCACCGGTCGACACCACCGCGCCCAATGCCCCGGGCAATCTCGTGGTCAGCGCGGACGGCACGCGCATCAACGGCTCCGGCGAAGCGGGCGCGACCATTCAAGTGCGTGCCGCCGATGGCACCCTGCTGGGCAGCGGCACGGTCGGCGCAGACGGCACGTTCAGCCTCGGCCTCACTCCGCCTCAAACCGACGGTCAGTCGCTGACCGTCAATGCGATCGATGCCGCGGGCAATGTCTCCCAGCCTGCTCAGGCCCAGGCGCCGGACATCGACGTCACTCCGCCTGGCGGGGATGTCACGCCGCCGGATGCACCTACCGGCATTGCCATCAGTGGCAACGGCGCGATCGTCAGCGGCCGTGGCGAAGCAGGCAGCACCGCGAGCGTCATCGATGCCAACGGCAATGTCCTCGGGACGGCCGTTGTGGGCACCGACGGGCTGTTCAATATCACCCTGAACGCGCCGCAAACTGCCGGTCAGTCGCTGCAGGTCACCCTCACCGACGCCGCCGGCAATACCTCGCCTAACGTGCCACTGCAAGCACCGGACACCACGCCGCCAGCGGCGCCCTCGGATTTCGTCCTGTCGGCTGACGGCCTGATCCTCACCGGTCGTGCCGAAGCCGGCTCTCGCGTCCTTGTGCGCAATGCGTCGGGTGCGGTCATCGGCGCCGCTCGCGCCGGCCTTGACGGCACCTTCAGCGTGACCCTCGACACCGCGCAGACCAACGGCGAAAAACTCAACGTCAGTGCCACGGATGCGGCCGGCAACTCTGCCTCGGCCGAGCTGACCGCGGCCGACACAACGCCACCCGCCCAGGTCACCGATGTGGTGATCAGCGCCGACGGCACCCAGGTCTCAGGCAAAGGCGAAGCCGGCGCGACGGTCACCCTCTTCGACGCCACCGGCGCCGCAATCGGCACTGTAGTGGTCGGCGCCAACGGCACCTTCTCTACAACCCTGACACCGCCGGTCAACCCCGGTGATCAGGTGCAGGTCACCCAGACCGACGCCGCAGGCCTGCCGTCCCCCGTGCTGGTGGTCACGGCGCCTGACGCCAATGGGCCGGCGACGCCTTCCGGGCTGGTCATCAACGCCGACGGCACCCAGCTGACCGGTACCGCAAGCGCCGGTTCGGTGGTCCAGGTGCGCGATGCCAACGGCGTGCTGCTCGGCAGTGCAACGGTTGGCAGCAACGGCAGCTTCACCGTCGTGCTCAATCCGGCCCAGGCCAACGGCGAAGTGCTCGACGTGGTCGCGGTCGACGGTCAGGGCGAAAGCTCGGTCACCGTTCCCGTCACCGCGCCCGACATCACCGGTCCTTCCGCCGCCACTGATCTCGCGGTGGCCAACAACGGCCTGACCCTGACCGGCCGCGGCGAACCGGGGTCGACCGTTTCGGTGCGCGACGCCCAGGGCAATGTCATCGGCACCGGCGTAACGTCGGCGACCGGCAACTTCAGCGTCACCCTTGCTTCCGCTCAAACCAATGGTCAGGCGCTACAGGTGGTCCTGAGCGACGCCGCCGGGAACCCGTCCCTGGCGACACCGGTCACCGCGCCGGATCTGGATGGCCCGCTGCAACCGTCGGCCATCAGCGTCGATGCCAGTGGCACCACGCTGACGGGCACCGGTGAGGCCGGGTCGACGATCACCGTAACCGACGTCAACGGCAACGTGCTCGGCACCGCCGTTGCGGCTGCGAACGGCCAGTTCAGCGTGATCTTGAACAGCCCGCAGAACAACGGCCAGACCCTGCTGATTGGCGCCAGCGACAGCAGTGGCAACCCGGTCTTGCCCGTGACCTTTGTCACGCCCGACACCCAGGCGCCCGCCGCGCTGACCGGCGTTGCCCTCGACGGCGCCGGGCTGATTCTCACCGGCACTGGTGAAGCCGGTGCAACCGTGACGGTGCGTGATGCGGGCGGGAACATCATCGGCATCGGCCAGGCCGGCGCCGATGGCCGCTTTACCCTGACCCTGACAGCGGCGCAAACCGACGGTCAGCTGTTGCAAGTCACCCAGGCCGACAGCGCGGGCAACCAGTCGCTGCCGGTGCCCATCACTGCGCCGGACCTTAGCGCACCGGCACCGGTGACCAACCTCGATCTGTCGGCCAACGGGTTGATCGTCACCGGTAACGGCCAGATCGGCGCCACTGTCACCGTCAAGGACGCCCTCGGCGCGACCCTCGGCAGTGCCGTGGTGGGCAGTGACGGACGCTTCGAAGTCACCCTGTCCAGCGCGCAGATCAACGGCCAGGCACTCAACGTCTCGCAAGTCGATGGCTCGGCCCTGGCGTCTCCGACGGTGCAACTGCAGGCAGCGGACATCCAGGCGCCCGACGCCCCGACCGGCCTCACCCTGAGCGCCAACGGCCTGACGCTGAGCGGCCAGGGCGAACCCGGCGCGACGGTCAACGTGCGGGATGCCAACGGCACGCTGCTGGGCACCGCGACGGCCAATGCCGTGACCGGTCGATTTGACGTCACGCTCAATTCGGCCCAAGACGACGGCCAGGTGTTGTTGGTCAAACAAACCGACGCGGCGGGGAACCTCTCTCCCGCGGCCTCTTTGACCGCACCTGACACCACCGCGCCCGACGCGCCGACCGGCATCACCATCAGCAATGACGGCCTGACCGTGTCCGGGACAGGCGTTGCAGGCGATACCGTTCAAGTGCGCGATGCCAGCGGGACCCTGCTGGGCTCCGCCACCGTCGCCACCAACGGCAGCTTTGCGGTGACCCTGAGTCCGGCGCAGCTGGACGGACAGGTGCTGAGCGTGACCCAGACCGACGCCAGCACCCTGCCCTCGCCGCCCGCGTCTGTCACGGCGCCCGACATCACGGCACCTCCCGCGGTCATCGACCTCACGCTCGACGGCAATGGCGTGCTGACCGGCACCACCGTGCCCGGCGGTTCGGTGAAAATCCTCGATGCCAACGGCATTCTGATCGGCAACGCCACCGCCGGACCTGACGGCACGTTCACGTATACCCTTCAGTCCGTCCTGAGAAACGGCGAGACGGTGCAAGTGGTCGCCACCGATGGCACCAACGACGCCCTGGCGACCCCAGTGCTCGCCCCCGACACCACCCGGCCGGTCGACGTGACCAACCTGGCGATCAGCCCGGACGGCGCGAGCGTCTCCGGCGTCGGCGAGCCCGGCACCACCGTTACCGTTCGCGGACCGGGCAATGTACTGCTCGGCACTGGCACCGTCGGCCAGGATGGCGCATTCGTCATCGGCCTCAATCCGCCTGCCGCCATCAACACCAACGTCGACGTCATCAGCACCGACGCCAGCGGCAACGCGTCCAACCCGGTTACCCTCCCAGGGCCGGACGGCACGCAGCTGGCGACTCCCAGCGACCTGGCCGTCAGCAGCGACGGTTTCATTCTCACCGGCGC
Source organism: Pseudomonas sp. PS02290 (assembly GCF_029960075.1). Taxonomy (NCBI): domain Bacteria; kingdom Pseudomonadati; phylum Pseudomonadota; class Gammaproteobacteria; order Pseudomonadales; family Pseudomonadaceae; genus Pseudomonas; species Pseudomonas sp. PS02290. The sequence continues at coordinate 1,617 of NZ_JASCOY010000167.1, read as the reverse complement.
CGCCACTGCGGGGAGCACGGTCAACATCCTCGACAGCAACGGCGTCAGCCTGGGCAGCGGCAGGGTCAACAGCCTCGGCCGCTTCAGCATCCTGATGCGTTTCGCCCAACTGAATGCGCAGACCTTGCACGTTGTCGTCACCGATGACGCAGGACACACCTCGGTCACCGCACTGATTGTCGCCAACGACCTGACGGCGCCCGAAGCCCCGGCCGGGCTGACCATCAACGCCGATGGCAGCTCTGTCACCGGGCGCGGTGAAGCCGGTGCGACGGTGACCATTACAAACAGTGGCGGCACGGTGCTGGGTTCCGGGATCGTCGCGAGCAACGGCGTCTTCACCATCGCGCTGACCCCGTCCCAGCTGGATTCGCAGCCCCTGACGGCGACCCAGGTCGATCAGGCGGGCAACGTTTCCCAGGCCGGCAGCATCATCGCGCCGGACCTGACGGCGCCCGACGCCGCCACGGGTCTGACCATCAACAACGTCGGCACCGTGGTCAATGGCCTCGGCGAGGCTGGGGCGACGGTGACGATCCGCGACGCCGCGGGCAACATCCTCGCCACGGGACTGGTCAATCAGAGTGGCCAGTTCCAGGTCACTCTGCCAAACGCCGTCACCACTGGCGCGGCGCTGACCGTCACCCTGACCGACGCGGCGGGCAACGTCTCGGCCGGCACTGCCCTGGCGACGGTGGACACCACTCCGCCGGCCCTGCCACAGAACCTGTTGATCAGCGCCAACGGCAGTACGCTTACCGGCACCGGCGAGGCCGGTGCAACGGTGAAAGTCCTCGACGCCAGCGGCACGCTGCTCGGCACCGCGCTGGTGGCAAATGACGGCACCTTCACCGTGACCCTCGCGCCTACGCCGAACAACGGCCAGGCTCTGGACATCAGCCAGACCGACCCGAGCGGCAACGTCTCGCCGTCGGCGAACCTCACGGCGCCGGACATCACTCCGCCTGCCGCCCTCACCCAGGTGTCGGTGAACGCCGACGGCCTGACGGTGATTGGCCGTGGCGAACCTGGCGCAACGGTATCGGTGCGCACGTCCGGGGGTGCCCTTCTGGGCACGGCGCTGGTGGCCGCCAATGGCGCGTTCAGCGTCACGCTGAGCACCGCACAGATCAACGCCGAAGTCTTGACCGTCACCCAGGAAGACCCGCCCGGCAACGTGTCGACGGCGGTCAATGTGACGTCCGTGGACCTCACTGCGCCGGACAGCCCGACCGCCCTGCTGCTCAGCGGCAGCGGCGTGCAACTGGCGGGGAACGCCGAAGCCGGCAGCACCGTCATTGTCCGCGATGCTTCCGGCAACGTGCTCGGTTCAGGCGTCGCCGGGGCCAACGGCGTGTTCCAGGTCACTCTGTCCAGCCCGCAACTCAACGGCCAAAACCTGAGCGTCACCTCCACCGACGCGGCGGGCAATGTCTCGGTGCCCGCGGCTTATCAAGCCGCCGACACCACCGCGCCCTCGGCTGCCAGCAACCTGGCCGTCAGCTCCGATGGCCTGACCCTCGGCGGGACCGGCGAGGCCGGGGCAACGGTGGTCGTGCGCGATGCCAAAGGCAACCCGCTGGGCCCCGCGCCGGTGGCGGCCCATGGCAGCTTTAA
>NZ_JASCOY010000166.1:0-6016 GCF_029960075.1 Pseudomonas sp. PS02290 | reverse complement strand
GGGGTTTGGGGAGCAATGGAACCAAAAACCAACGTAAGCTCTGAATCCCACCGTAAAGGGGCTTTCCGATCTCCAGCTCACCCGCCAGGCATTACTCTCTGATCAGTGCCTCGATGATCGGGCAGATCGTTCCGCCGTCTCCCGCATCACATTGCTGCACCAGTTCGCCTAACAGTTGCTGCATGACGACCAAGTCGGCCATCTTCTGCTCGATCAACGCGAGCTTGCGTGCAGCCCGTGCTCGCGTTTCGGCACAGGCGCACGACTCATCCAGCGTCAGCAGTCCACCGACTTCCGAGAGCGTGAAACCCAGCGCCTGAGCCCGCTTGATGAAACGCAGTCGCTTCACCATGTCCACCGGATAGCGCCGATGGCCACCCAAGGGTTTGGCTGGTTCATCCAGCAGCCCGCGTCGCTGGTAGTAGCGGATCGTCTCGACGTTCACCCCGGCGGCGTCTGCCAGCTTGCCAATGGTCAGCTCTGTGGCCATCACTTTCTCCTTGATTCCGTACTTTGGTACGGAGTTTAGAATAGCACCTAGGCAATCAGGCTCAGGAGATGGGAATGGGGATGCAACTCACCGGGAAAGGCTCGCTGGTCGCGAGTTCGCTGACCGCCATCGGTGCGTCGGTGTGCTGTGTCGGGCCACTGGTGCTGTTGGCACTCGGTGTCGGCGGTACGTGGGTGGGCGCTCTGACCATGATGGAGCCACTACGCCCCCTCTTCATCGGGTTGACTCTACTGTTCCTGGGATTGGCATTCCGCAAGCTCTACCTGGTGCCACAGGTTTGTACGCCAGGTACACCCTGCGCCGATCCGCGCACGCTCGTGCGACAGCGACTCGTGTTCTGGATCGTCAGCGTGCTGCTGCTCGGCCTATTGGCCGTGCCGTGGCTCGCCCCGCTGTTCTACTGAAGGAGATTAACCATGCGCAAACTGCTGATCGCCGTGCTTTTCGCCTTGCCCTTCGTGGCGCTGGCGGCTCCCCCGAAAACCGTCACGCTCGACGTGCAGAACATGACGTGCGGACTCTGTCCGATCACGGTCAAGAAGTCGCTGGAGAAGGTGTCCGGCGTGAGTGACGTCCAGGTCAATTTCGACCAGAAGACGGCGACCGTCACCTACGATCCCGATAAGGCCCAGCCCGAGGCACTGACTGAGGCGACCGCGAACGCGGGATACCCCTCCACAGTGCAGAAGTGAGGTCACGATGAGCGCCATTGTCCTTGAGTCCGTGCTGACTTGCCCGCGCTGCGGCTTCGCCAAGCCGGAAACCATGCCCACGGACGCCTGCCAGTTCTATTACGAGTGCAGCAACTGCAAGGCGCTGCTGCGCCCCAACCCAGGGGATTGCTGCGTTTTCTGTTCGTTCGGCTCGGTGAAGTGCCCGCCGATCCAGCAGCAGCTTGGGTGTTGCTCATAGCGTTTAGGGGGATCACAGGTCGTCGTCTGGATTACGCAGTGGCCGCAGCTCGCCGCGCGCAACTTCTTCCGGTACCGCAAAGGAATACCGCCCGAGCATGTTGATGTGCTCGTAGATCAGCGGCGATAGCCGGGCCAAATCCTCTTCCAGCACTGGATAGCCGTGCTGCTTGAGCCGTTCCACGGCCGCCGTCATGTAGAGGGTGTTCCACAGCACGATGATGTTCACCACCAGGCCCAGAGCACCGAGCTGGTCTTCCTGGCCTTCGCGGTAGCGCTGGCGGAGCTCGCCGCGTTTGCCGTGGAACACGGCGCGGGCCAGGCTGTGCCGGCCTTCGCCTCGGTTCAACTGGGTCAGGGTGGCGCGGCGCTTGGACTCGTCGTCGATATAGGTCAACGTGTGCAGAGTCTTTTCGATCCGCCCGAATTCGGCCAGCGCCTGGGCCAGCCGGGTGGGTCTATCTCCCGTTTGCAGCGTGCGCATGATGCCAGTCGCCGGCACCCGGCCGAGTTTGAGCGAGCCGGCCAGGCGCAGCAGGTCGTCCCAGTGCTCGGCGATCAGGTCGAGTTTGACCGACTGGCGGGCCAGCCCGTTGAGCTTGCCGTAGTCCGCGTCCGGGCGCGTGCGCCAGAAGCGGGTACCGCCGACATCGGCCAGCCGCGGACTGAAGTGGTAGCCAAGTAGGCGGAAGAGCCCGAACACCACATCGCTGTAGGCCCCGGTGTCGGTCATGATTTGCGTCGGCTGCAACTCGGTCTGCTGTTCCAGCACGACCGCCAGCAACACCAGGCTGTCGCGCAGCGTGCCGGGCACGGTGATGGCGTTGAGGCCGGAGAATTGGTCGGAAATCAGGTTGTACCAGGTGACACCCCGGCCGGTGCCGAAATACTTCGGATTGGGGCCGGCATGCACGGTGCGCACCGGTACGACGAAGCGCATGCCATCGGCGGAGGCGACCTCGCCGCCACCCCAGACTTGGGCCAGTTCCAGTTGGCTTTGCGCTCCGACCAGGATGGCGTTAGCCGCTGACAGGGTGTCGTCGCGGATATAATTCTGGCTGACCCAGGACAGCCGGTCACGGCGCAGCGCCGGGTTGTCGGTGCGGATCAAGGGCTCCAGGCCGGTGTTGCAGGCCCCGCCCAACAGCACCGCGCAGAGGCTGGTGACCAGGTTGTCGGCGCGTGCATTGCGTTCGGAGACATGGGTGAAGGCCTCGGAAAAGCCAGTGCGGGCGGCGATTTCCAAGAGGATTTCCGGCAGATCGACACGCGGCATCAGGTCAGACACGGCCGCCCGCAGTTGCAGCAACGAGCAGGGCTCGTCCAGCTTGTCCAGCGCCCCGAGCGACAGTTCGGTCTTGCCCTCGGTGTTCTCGCTCAGTTGAATCGCCGGGTTGTCGGGCAGGCGCGCGGCTACTGCCAGCCAGGTTGCATCCAGCTCGACGGACAAGGCGTCCAGGGTGGTTTTGGCGTCGATGGTCAGGCCCAGTGACCGGCAGATGATCGGTCGCGCCGCCAGCCATTCGGCACCGTCGAGCAGGCCAAGACGCGGGTCGGCATAGCGCCAACTGGGCGAGACGAAGACATCGCGGCGGCGCAGGGCCGTGCGCAGCGCATCGAGCGTGCAGAACACATAGGCACCCATGTCGAGGGAGCCATCTTCGCGGGTGATGTGCTTCTGCCAAGCCTTGGCCACGATCTCCTGCGGCGCGTCATCCTCTGGCTTCCGGCGCGGCAGGTTCAGTTGCAGCCACTCCAGACTAGCCGCCACGCCCTTGCCGGCCGGGCTGAAGCCGAAGCGGATGTGCTTGAGCAGGTCGGGCAGGAAGCGGCGCACGCTGCGGTAGCGCGCTTCCAATGCAAGAAAATAGACGTCATCTACCGGGCGGATCAGCGCGTTGACCTCTTCCAGGGCCTTTTCCAGGGTGGTCCTCGGCAGGTCGTTGAACAGCCGGGCGCGCACGTTGTCATCGCTGATCGAGCTGTCCAGCACGACCTTGCACGCGGCGGCGAGCGTCGCGGCCGACCGATCCAGGTCTTTCAGGCTGCGCATGCGGGCTTTCTTGTCGGCCTTCTCCGCGTTGCTGAACAGGTCGCGCAGCAAGGCCTCCAGGACTTCCAGTGCGTCGTCGTGCGCAGTCGCCTCCAGGCAGAGTGCGAAGGCCACCAGTGTCGCCATCCGCCGCGACGCCGGCAGCCGATTAATCGCGGTGACCTTGGCCGTGTTGGCGAAGCGGGCCAGGGCGGCGATACGGCTGGGAGGGATGTGCGCCGCCGCCGGCAAGGTGATGCCGATGCCGCGCACGTCATCGAGCCGGCGCAGTGCCCGAATCAACGCGGGGCCACTGACCATGACCGGGCCGGAGCGCAATTGATCCAGCCGGGAGCTGCGGTTGCCTTCGGCCACCGTCAGCAAGTCTTGCAGTTGCAATCGCTGTTCCTCAGTCACGCTGCGGCCCAGCGTAAACCAGAGGCGTTCTTCGACCCGACTGCGCAACTGGGCGATAAAGCGCTCTAGTTGAGACACACCAGGCAGGAGGACTTTCTGTGTGAACAGCCACGAGGTGGCTCGCTCAAACAGCACTCCCGGCCGGTCGGTGCCCGTCCAGCAGAGGGCATACAGCCAGCGGCTCAAGCGAAAGCCGATGCCCGGATCGGTGAAATGACGATAGCCAAAGCGGTTCTGAATATCGGTGGCATGTATCCAGCGGCGATGATCGCTATAGCGCTGGAGGCAGTCGGGGTCTGGAATCGCCAGTTGTCGGCAAAGCACCTGCAGGACTTCCACCGGCACGGCGGCGGGCTTGTCCGGCAGAACGCCAACGAAGCGGACGGTGGTCAGCAGAACGGCATAACCCAGACGGTTATGGTTACCCCGCAGCACCTGGATGGCTTCACGGTCTTCATCGCTCAGGTGGAAGTAACGTTCCAGCTCTTCACGGCTGGGCGAATCAACATAGCGGCCAAAACCGTCGCGTTGCTCTTGAGTCAGAAAACCGACCGGCATTGATCACAGCACCTCGACGCAGAACACGGCGGGCGTGACGATCCGCGTGCGTTCGATGTGCCCGCGTTGCAGCAGGCCGGCGCGGCGATCACCGGTTATCAGGTAGTCCGCATCGCCCGCCAAGGCCATGGCCAGCAAAAACGAGTCATCCGGATCATCGGCTTCGACCTCGATGGTCAGGCGCTCCAGTACCACAGCCCGTTGCAGGTTATTGATCATGGCGCCCACCTTGGCGGGCTGTAGGATGGCCTGAAGCTTGGGATAGCGGCTGGCTCGACGAATTTCATCGAGTTGCATCCGCGAGGTCACCACCTCGAAACGCGCCGCCCGCCAGGCACGGTAGATCGCATCGGGCGCGCCATGTGGCGAGATCAGGGCGCTGAACAGGATGTTGGTATCCAACACGACCCGCATCAGCGCTTACGTGCCCAGTCGAGCGCTTCGTCAACCGCGTTGGTCAATTCTGCCTCACTCAGATGGGCGTTAGCGGCCTTGGCCTGCTCAGCGCTCAGCTCCAGGATGTGTGCCCGTACCGCTTCTTCGATGAAGCGCGACAGGTCGCCCTTACGGCCGCCGCCCTGGCTGGCCAGAAACATCCGAAGCGACTGGTCGGTGTCGGCCGAGACGGCGACATTCCAGCGAATGGTATTCATAGCGTTCTCCGCTAATAGGTGTTTGTGTGTTTATACGCCAATCACAAAGGGCGATGCAATGGTTCGACAAAACGAAGGTTTTGCCGAACTCTATCGAGGAATGGCTCGGTTCGTTAAGCTCCCCGCGCTACGGTTCAAATAACTGGTACGCTTAATCAAAGTTCAACTATTACTAACGTAGTCGAGTAAACAGTACTTTTGATGAAGATCGGTTATGCGCGAGTGAGCACTCGGGATCAGAAAGCCGACCTACAAGTCGATGCCCTGAAACAGGCCGGGTGCGAACGCATCTACCAAGACATCGCCAGCGGCGCGAAAAGCGCCCGGCCGGAGTTGGACAAACTGCTGGCCAACGTGCGGCCGGGTGATGCCGTGGTGATCTGGAAGCTGGATCGCCTTGGGCGTTCCCTCAAGCACCTGGTCGAGTTGGTCGGCGAGCTGGCAGAGCGCAAGGTCGGCTTACAGAGCCTGAATGACCCCATCGACACCACCCACGCCCAAGGCCGCCTGGTGTTCAACCTGTTCGCCTCGCTGGCGGAGTTCGAGCGCGAGCTGATCCGCGAGCGGACTCAGGCGGGTCTGTCGGCCGCACGGGCGCGTGGCCGGATCGGTGGCCGTCCCAAGGGCCTGCCAGCCAAGGCTGAGGCCACCGCCATGGCGGCCGAAACCCTCTACCGCGAAGGTCGCCTGAGCGTCAGCGCGATCGGCGAGAAGCTGCACATCTCCAAGAGCACGCTGTACAGCTACCTGCGCCACCGTGGTGTCGAGATCGGCGCGTACCAGAAGAGCGCCAGGTCACGCGACCAGCAGCCTTCGGCCGCGTCGCCGGCAGAGCCGCCCGCCGCCGAGCGGGTGGCCACCGTCACCCTGCGCCTCGCGGTGGTGAATAACAGCAAGTTCGTGCGCGGCCGGAAGCGGGCCACGGAGAACATTG
>NZ_JASCOY010000165.1:0-6110 GCF_029960075.1 Pseudomonas sp. PS02290 | reverse complement strand
GGGTAAAGGGGTGGGGTCGCGGCTGATGGCCGCCGTGCTGGAAGTCGCGGACAACTGGATGAACCTGCACCGGGTTGAACTCACCGTGTTTGCCGATAACGAAGCCGCCCTGGCGCTGTACCGCAAATTCGGCTTCGAAACCGAAGGCCGCCTGCGGGATTACGCCATACGCGACGGCGTCCTCGTCGACGCCATCAGCATGGCGCGATTGAAATAACCGCTCAGCCCTTTGAAAGAGCGACGCAGAGCGTCACAGGCTGCATGCCCACGCGGAGCGTGGGCACGATCATCAGGGTACATTCCGCGAAAGGGATGGTGCTCACACCGGCCCCTTCCCGGCTAAAGCCGGTCCTACAATTTGAAACGCGCGCGGTCAGTAGGACCGGCTTCAGCCGGGAAGCTGTTGATCTGCCTTGCTTTTGATCTTTGAACACAAACAGTCCAGACACCGCCAGACGCGACTTGGGTGCAGGCTGAACGCAGGTCTCGCTCCGTGGGTCGAGCGGCATGGATGCCGCGAGAGCCGCCCCCCGCCATGGATGGCGGATGGCGGCGGGCCCACGGAGCGGGACCGGAGTGAAGGAACCCTGACGAAGGAAGGGCCAAACCAGGAGCACAAGCCCTTGGTTACTTGGGGCTTTATCAAGTAACTCGCCGAAGGCGAAACAGTCTGCCCCCAGGCAGACGCCCTTGACCTTGATCTCCCAAACGCAAAAACAAAAAAGCCCCGCGTCTCTCAACGCGGGGCTTCCAGTTACAGACGACTAAACCCTCAAACCACAGCCGTCTGCCCACTCATCGCCAGATCCAGCAACTCACGGTTAGCGACCGCATACATCGCATAATCGTTACCGCTCGCCGCACGCAACTCCACCAACATTGCGCGCCAGCGCTCGACCATCGGCAAATGCTGCTCCAGCCACAGACTCAAACGCTCCTCGACATCCGCAGGACCATTCGCCATCTGCAACACCGACACCGTAATCGCCCGCTGCTGCCAATCGATATCATCACGGAACGCCTCACGGGCCAGCGCCTGCCAGTTGTTCTCCACCGGCAACGCACTGATCTGCTGCAGATACCACGTCACATCCAGCGAACTGCCCACCGCGAAATACACCTTAGCCACATCCGCTGCATTCTGACCGGTCACATCAGACGCCTCGATGATCGGCAACAGCGTGTACAAATGACTCGTACCCGCCACCATCCGCGCCAGCAACTCCGGCACGCCGGCCGCGACGTACTCCTGATAACGCGTCTGCCAGACCTCACGGGTCGGGCCTTCCAGCAACTCGTCCAGCTTCAGACCCAGCGTCGCGATGTGTGGACCGAAGTGCGCCACATCACGCGCCGCGTCCAGTTCGTTGCGACGGCTGCGCAAGAACCAGCGCGTCGCGCGACGGCCCAGACGCATCAGCTCATCCATCAACGCCAGTTGAATCTCGGCCGGGACCTTGTAGTCCAGCGCCTCGATCTGACGGAACCAGTGCGGGAGGTGGAAAATGTCACGCACGATCACGTAAGCCCCAGCCACGTTGGCCGCGGTCATGCCGGTCGACTCTTTGAGCCGCTGCACGAACGTGATGCCCATATGGTTGACCAGGTCGTTGGCGATCTGCGTGCTGACGATTTCGCGCTTCAGACGGTGACGACGCATCGACTCGGAGAACTTCGCACCCAGTGACGGCGGGAACGCCGTCTCCATGTCGCGGGCCAGGTAGTCGTCATCCGGAACGCGGGATTCCAGCAGCGCTTCCTTGAGGTCGATCTTGCTGTAGGAGATCAGCACCGACAGCTCGGCCCGGGTCAGGCCCTTCTTCTCGGCGATGCGCTCGGCCAGTTGATCTTCCGCCGGCAGGAACTCGATGGCACGGTCCAGCTTGCCGCGCGCTTCCAGGTCGCTCATCAGGCGTTTGTACTCGGCGATGCGCTCGTAGGCACGGCGCTCCGCCAGGGACAGGGCCTGGGTCTGCTTGTAGTTGTTGCCGAGAACGAGGTTGCCCACTTCGTCGGTCATGCTTTCGAGCAGCAGGTTGCGCTGCTTCTCGGTCATGTCGCCGGCCTGGACCACTTCGTTCAGGAGGATCTTGATGTTCACTTCATGGTCGGAGCAGTCCACGCCACCGGCGTTGTCGATGAAGTCGGTGTTGGTCGCGCCGCCCATCAGGCCGAATTCGACACGGCCCAGCTGGGTCATGCCCAGGTTGCCACCCTCGCCCACCACTTTGCAGCGCAGCTGATTGCCGTTGACGCGCAGCGCGTCGTTGGCCTTGTCGCCGACGTCCGCGTGGGATTCGGTGCTGGCCTTGACGTAGGTGCCGATGCCGCCGTTCCACAGCAGATCCACTGGCGCCTTGAGCAGCGCGTGCATCAGTTCGGTCGGGGTCAGCTTGTCAGCGGTGATGTCAAAGCGCGCTTTCATCTGCGGGGTGATCGCGATGCTTTTCGCGCTGCGCGGGAAGATACCGCCGCCTTCGGACATCAGGCTGGTGTCGTAATCGGTCCACGCCGAACGCGGCAGGTCGAACAGACGCTGACGCTCGACAAAACTGCTCGCCGGGTCCGGATTCGGATCGATGAAGATATGCAGGTGGTTGAAGGCCGCCACCAGCTGAAGCTTGTCGGACATCAACAGGCCGTTGCCGAACACGTCACCGGCCATGTCGCCGACGCCGATCACGCTGATGCTGTCCTGCTGCACGTTGATGCCGCGCTCGCGGAAGTGGCGCTGCACGCCGACCCACGCGCCCTTGGCGGTGATGCCCATTTTCTTGTGGTCGTAACCCGCCGAGCCGCCGGAAGCGAAGGCGTCGCCGAGCCAGAAGCCGTAGTCGATGGCGATACCGTTGGCGATGTCGGAGAAGGTCGCGGTGCCTTTGTCGGCGGCGACGACCAGGTACGGGTCATCGTCGTCGTGGCGCACGACGTTGGCCGGCGGCACCAGCGCGCCTTCTTTCAGGTTGTCGGTGATGTCCAGCAGGCCGGAAATGAACAGGCGGTAGCAAGCGATGGCTTCGGCCTGAATCTCGTCGCGGGTCCCGGTGGTCGGCAGACGACGGGGCAGGAAGCCGCCCTTGGCGCCGACCGGCACGATGACCGAGTTCTTCACTTGCTGGGCTTTGACCAGACCCAGCACTTCGGTGCGGAAATCTTCTTCACGGTCGGACCAGCGCAGGCCGCCACGGGCCACGTTGCCGAAGCGCAGGTGCACGCCTTCGACGCGCGGCGAGTAGACGAAGATTTCGAACTTCGGCACTGGCTTCGGCAGCTCTGGGATCAGGCGCGGGTTGAACTTGAAGCTGAAGTAGCTCTTGCTCTGGCCGTTGGCGTCGGTCTGATAGAAGTTGGTGCGCATGGTCGCCTTGATCAGGTCAAGGTAGCGACGCAGGATGCGGTCTTCGTTGAGCACTTGCACGCCGTCCAGCGCGGTCAGAATGGCCTGCTCCAGACGCTGCTGCATGTCGTCGAGGTCGCCGCCGCTGAGCTTGCGCGCCAGGTAGAAGCGGGTCTTGAACAGACGCGTCAGCTCGCGAGCGATGTCAGCGTGGTTGTTCAGCGTGCTGGCAATGTAACCCAGGTCGAAGCCTAGACGGATCTGCTTCAGGTAACGCGCGTAGGCACGCAGCAGCGCCACGTCGCGCCACGGCAGACCGGCCGTCAGCACCAGACGGTTGAAGGCGTCGTTTTCGGCTTCGCCACGGACGATGTGGACGAAGGCGTCCTGCAGCGTGTCGTTGAGCTGTTGCAGGTCCAGTTTCAGACCTTCGCCGTAGGTGAACGCGAAGTCGTGAATCCAGAATTCGCGGCCATTGGTGTGGCGCAGGCGGTACGGGAATTCACCGAGCACGCGCAGGCCAAGGTTTTCCAGAATCGGCAGCACGTCGGACAGCGCCAGCGGCGTGTCAGCGTGGTACAGCTTGCAGTGCAACTGCGCCTTGTCGCCCGACAGCGGCTGGTAAAAGCTCATCACCAGCGGATTGGCTTCGGACAGACTCAGCACGTGTTGCATGTCGACCACGGCGGAGTGTGCGGCGAAACGCTCGCGGTAGCCTGCCGGGAAACCTTTAGGGAAGTCGGCCAGCACGTTGGTGCCCTGGGCTTCACCGAAGCTTTCGATGACCAGACTGGCGTAGTCGTCTTTCCACGAACGGCAGGCCTGGATGACTTCGTTTTCCAGCTGCTGCGGGTCGATGTCGAGGGTGACTTTCGGGTCCACACGCAGGATCAGCTGCACGCGCGCCAGTACCGACTCGGAGAAGAAGGTCCAGAACTCGCAATCGGTCGCCTTCAGACGATCCATCAGCACTTGCTGGATCTTCTGACGGACTTCGGTGGAATAGACGTCGCGCGGCACGTAGGCCAGGCAGTAGCAGAAACGGCCGTAGGGGTCTTTGCGCAGGAACACGCGGATCTTGTTGCGCTCCTGGATCTGCACGATCGACATGACGGTGGTGAACAGCTCGTCCACCGGGGTCTGGAACAGGTCATCGCGGGGCAGCACTTCAACCACCTGCGCCAGTTCCTTGCCCAGGTGGGCCTTGGCGTCGAAGCCGGAACGGCGCTCGACTTCGGCAACCTTGCGGCGGATGTAGGGAATGGCGCGCACGCTTTCGCCATACACTGACGAGGTGTACAGGCCCATGAAGCGCGATTCCTTGATGACCTTGCCGTCGGCGTCGATCTGGCGGATCGACACGTAGTCCGGGTACGCCGGGCGATGCACGCGGCTCGGGTGCGCGGCTTTGGCGAAGGACAGCAGGGTCGGCTCCTGCAGGTACTTCACTGCATAGCCTTCGATGTGCAGGTCTTCGGCAGTGAGCCCTGCGCGCAGCAGTTTGGTCAGACCGAGGAAGGACGACGGGTCGTACTGGAGCTGACCGCCCTCGCCTTCGTTGTCGACGGTAAATTCTTCATAGCCGAGGAAGGTGAAGTGGTTGTTCACCAGCCACTCGAGGAACACCTTGACCTCGGATTTCTCCTCGGGGTCGATGTTGTATTCGGTGGCGTCGATGCCGACCAGCAGCTCGTGGAGCTTGGCTTTCATCGGCTCGAAGTCTTCAACGGCAACGCGGACTTCGCCCAGCACCTGCTCCAGTTCGCGGGCGAGCACGTTCAGCTCCGCGGCATTGGCGCAACGGTCGATCTCCAGGTACATCAGCGATTCTTGCAGGACGTCGTCGCCGGTGGTGCCTTTTGGCAGCAGTTCGAGCAACTGGCCTTTCGCGTCACGGCGGACGCTCAGCACGGTGGTCTGCAGCGTGTGGATGCTGTAACCGCGGCGGTTCAGTTCGGTACGCACCGAGTCGACCAGAAAGGGCAGGTCGTGGTGCAGGACTTCGACGGCGGTGTGGGTGGACTGCCAGCCGTGACGTTCGTAATCGGGGTTGTAGACGCGGACCTGGGGCGTGCCGTGCTCGAATCGTTCGAGCAGGCGCCAGGCCGAGAGGGTGCAACCGGCCAGGTCAGAGAGTCTGCGCTGGGTGAGTTCGTCGAGGGAGATGATGCCGAAGAATTGGTCGGCGAACAGCGCCACTTGTGGCAGTGCCTGTTCGCTGATGTGCTGAGCCAGTGCCGCTCGCAGTTGGTGCTGGAAGTCGGACTTGCTGGCTGCGGTGAAGAACGCCATCTGTGGTACTCCGATTGGCTTGAGCTTTTATATAGGAGAGATGCGTGTGTCGGGTGGAGCTTGTGTGTTTGTCTCGTTTGCGTCTGGTCGATGATAGTCAGCATAACGTGACAGGGGGCGTCGCGTTTCGCGTTGCCTGTTTTACTAACGCTTTTGGTGTGTGTGCCGTCACATTTGTTCGGCGTGGGTGCAGCTTAACGAGTGGCGCCCTGAATCTGCTTGCGATGCTGCGACATATTCGGACATCGGGTTGCAGGCCTGGACCTGCGGCGTGGCTTAGTGCGCCAGGATCAAGGGCGTCGGCCTGGCGGCCTCGGTTTCGCCTTCGGCGAGTTACTTTTAAAAAGCACTAAAAGTAACCAAAAGTGCCTGCTCTCGGTTTGGCCCTTCCTTCGTCAGGGTTCCTTCACTCCGGTCTCGCTCCGTGGGCCCGCGCCGAACGGACATCCATGTCCTGACGGCGCTCTCGCCGCATCCATGC
>NZ_JASCOY010000164.1:0-6420 GCF_029960075.1 Pseudomonas sp. PS02290 | reverse complement strand
GGCGCCGGGGCATGTTTTTAAAACCCCCCAAAATCTGCGCGCCCCCCGGGGGGGGGGGGCAACGCCGGGTCGGGCGCTCTGCGCCCCTGAGACGACGCACAATCCGGCTTTCGCGCAAGGCGACGCAGAGCGTCACAAGATGCATGCCCACGCAGAGCGTGGGAACGATCATCAATAGCTAGATGCCTGATTGGTAGGACCGGCTTCAGCCGGGAAAGCGTCAATCCTCACGCCGCAAAAATGAGAGCACTGCCACCGGCCTCTTCCCGGCTAAAGCCGGTCCTACTAAGGCATCGCATGCCTCCAGCGGGACTGGCTGGAACGCCGACTCGTGGGACCGGCTTCAGCCGGGAAGGCTGCACGCCTCATCTTCCACGCCCTGAGAATCAATCCGTCAACGTACGTGGGGCGGGAGCCATATTTGGTAGTTCCGCGCGGACGAATCTGTGCGGCGGCGGCCAGTAAATGCCTTCCCTCTACCACCAAGTTTTATGCGCTCGTTCAGAAATGGAAAAGTGAAGATAGGTGGCCGCCGTTTCTGGTTGTGTATTTGTGAATCGCCGGGCAATGCTGCGCCTCACGGTTATGGAATGTGGCAAACCGATAAGGCAGGATTGGCGCCCGCTATTGTCGACCTTAGCCATCACCAGTGAGCATCAGGGTCGCTTACGCGAATACATGGACAGACTCTTTCCAAGGATTGTGAGATGAAAGCGGACCTCTTGGCCCTTGTGCCCAATTGGGGCGACATCGAGCGAAACCTGGACCAGAAATACAGCGACCTCAACCAAAGCGTCAGCAATGGTTTGCAAAGCGCCAACGACGCCTGGGACGGTTTCACTCGGAGGTGCAACTATGAATAACTCAATGCTTGTAAGTATGCTTTTAGAACTTAAGCATATATACCACGGGGAGGGGTGCAGAGATTTTGACAGAGGAATTGACGCGATTGTCAGCATATTGTCGGAGAGCGCTCTGGCAGGAACGCCTGCATGGGATGAGGCTGGTTCTATCTACAGAACTATGGCCGGTTCCAAATCTGGATTTTCAGATATCTACATAGACCGCGACACCGTCGAGGAGCGGATCGCGGCTAACGCGCGACTTGATGCTATCCGGCAAACTCTCTGGGATACCTTTGCCAGGACTTGATGCGGCGCGAGATCGTCGATGACGAGGGACCAACGCTCTTATCAACACCGGTGTTACAGCTTTGTGCTGAACCTGATGCGGTTATGGAAAAACCCGGCTGAGGCCGATCCCACGACATAATCCCGCGCCTCTAGTGGGACTGGCCGAAACCCGATAGTGGGACCGGCTTCAGCCGGGAAGGCGTCACTTGCCACGCCGCAAAAACGAGATCACGCCTCCCGCCCGCGCAACCCGCTGCGCCCATAAAACGCCACCACCACAAAACATCCCAGCGGCAGCAGGTATGCCAGCGCTGTTGAGAAATGATCCGCCACCAGTCCCATGAAATACGGCATCAGCGCGCCGCCGACGATGGCCATGATCAGGAACGAGCTGCCGCGTTTGGTGTGGGGGCCGAGGTTTTTCACGCCCATGGCGAAGATGGTCGGGAACATGATCGACATGAAGAAGAACACCGCCACCAGCGCCACCACCGACACGCTTTCCACGCCGCTGACCACCGCCGCGCACAGCACAACGTTGATCCACGCGTAGACCATCAGCAGCCGCTGCGCCGGGATACGCCCCATCAGCCAGGTGCTGAAGAAACGTCCGCACATGAAGCAGATCATCGCCACCGACAGCAGGTACGCGGCGCTCTGGCTGGTCATGCTCGCCCAGTGTTCGGTCACGTAATTGATGAAGAACGCGCCCACGCCGACCTGCGCCGCCACGTAGAAGAACTGCGTGACCACGCCGCCGACGAATTCCCGGTGCTGCCAGAGGGTCTTGTTGTCATGGCGCTGGATGCTCGACTCCTGCTCGCGCAGATCGGGCATCGGCGTGCGGGCGAACAGCGCCGCCACCAGTAGAACGATCACCGCGATGACCACGTAGGTGGTTTGCAGCGAGCTGTTGTCACTGCTGGCGTTGCTGCCGCCGAAGAACAGCGCGCCACCCAACAGCGGTCCGACGAACTGGCCGAGGCCGTTGAACGACTGCGCCAGGTTGAGCCGACGCTCCGCACCGTTCGGATCGCCCAGCACGGTGGCGTAAGGATTCGCCGCCGTCTCCAGACAACCCAGCCCCAGAGCGATGACGAACAGCGCAAACAGGAAGAACGGGAAGCTCGCCGCATTGGCCGCTGGCATGAACAGCAACGCGCCGGCGGCATACAGACACAGGCCCAGCAGAATCCCGGCCTTGTAGCCGAAGCGGTCCATCAACAAGCCGGCGGGCAGGGCGATGATGAAATACGCGCCGAAGTACGCCGCCTGCAGCAAACCCGACTGGGCCTTGCTGACGTGCAGCGTCTCCTGAAAGTGCTTGTTCAGCACATCGAGCAGCCCGTACGACAGGCCCCAGAGGAAAAACAGGCTGGTCACCAGCATCAACGCCACCCGCACCGACGGCGCTGCGTGCCGGTACACCGGGGTCTGGACTTTGCTGTGTTTGGTCAACATAACGCTCTCCTTTTTTGTTGTTGTTCAAGCGTGAAGCGTGACGAAGCGGATGTTCGGTTGTGCAGGGTTCGACGCCTTGCACTCGCACCTGTGGGAGTGAGCTTGCTCACGAAGACGGAGTTTCAGGCGCTAAAGATGTAGGGGGTGTTTCGGCCCCTTCGCGAGCAAGCTCGCTCCCACAATTGAAGCGCTTCAAGGCGGCTGATCCGACAGGCTAAAAATCTGCGCCATGGGCTGCCACTTATTCCCCGGATCCGTCCACGGCGTCGGTCTCTGAAACCGCCACATCAACGCCTCCCATTCCAGCACCTTGGGGTTGGCCGCCGACGCCTGGTCCATCGCGTCGGCGCTAAAGCCCGGGCCGGTGTCCATGACCATGAACAACCGCGTACCCAGTCGCCAGATCTGCATGTCCAAGACGGCCTGACTGCGCAGGTGTTCGGCAATCTCCGGCCAGATGCGCCGGTGCAGTTGCTCATACTCGGCGATCAACGCCTCGTCATTGGCCATGTCCAGGGCCAGACAAAAACGCTGCGCAACCCTCCCGGTATTCATGTCAGCGCGCTCATGTCAGTGCCCGATCCAGATGCGTATAGCCACCATCGACCACCAGCCATTGCCCGGTGGTGTGGGACGCTCGCGGGGACAGCAGAAACAGCACGCTGTCGGCAATCTCCGTCGGCGTGGTCATGCGCTGGCCGAGGGGGATTTTCTCGACGATCTTCGCCAGCTTCGCGTCAGGGTCGTCGAAGCTGGAAATCCAGCGCTCGTACAGCGGCGTCATCACTTCAGCCGGAATCACCGCGTTCACCCTCACGCCATCGCTCAGCAAAGACGCCGCCCATTCCCGGGTCAGCGACAGTTGCGCGCCTTTCGAGGCGGTGTAGCCGCTGGTGCCGCCCTGGCCGGTGAGTGCAGTCTTCGAACCGATGTTGACGATGGCGCCCTTGCTGGCTTTCAGCGCGTCGACGCACAGATGGGCCATGACGTAGTAGTGAATGAGGTTCTTCTCAAGCGACTCGATGAACGCGCTGCGACCGGCCTCCAGCCCGACGTTGTCGTTGACCCCGGCGTTGTTGACCAGCCCGTCGACGCGGCCAAAGCGCCCCAGCACCTTGCTCACCGCCGCTGCACATTCGGCCTCGTCACGCAGCTCGACCTGTACGAACAGGGTCTGCGGCTGGCGTCTGTCCAGCTCGGCGGCCCATTCAGCAGGCAGCGGCTGATTGGCGAAGATCACCGGGATCGCGCCTTCTTCGGCCAGCCCCAGTGAGATCGCGGCGCCAATCCCCGAGCCGCCGCCGGTGACGATGATGACCTTGTCTTGCAGGTGCAGATTCATGGGCAGTTTCCTTGCAGGCCGTACAGGCGAATGGCGGTGCCGCCGCGCAGCGCGTTTTGCTCATCGACGGAGAGCGAGCTGATGGCGGTTTCGAACAATTGGTGCACGTCGCTGTAACTGCCGGCGAGCTGACAGACCGGCCAGTCGGAGCCGAACATCAGTCGTTGCGGCCCGAACAATTCCAGCGCCAGATAGAAATACGGCAGCAGTTCCACCGGTCGCCAGCGTTGCCAGTCGGCTTCGGTAATCAGCCCCGACAGTTTGCAGGCCACGTGGGGCAGGGCGGCCAACGGGGCAAGGCGATCGGCCCAGGCGATGGGGTCTTCCAGGGACAGATCCGGTTTGCCGAGGTGATCAAGGATCAGGTGATGCTGGTCGTGGCGTTGGCAGAAATCGGTGGCGGCGTGCAGGTCTTTGTCTTTTATCAGCACGTCGTAAGTCATCCTGAGGGTTTGCAGCTGCCGCATACCCCGGGCGAAGGCCGGGTCCTGGAGGAACAGCGACGGCGCCGGTTCGTCCTGGACCAGGTGACGCAGGCCGACCAGTTTTTCCGCGTCCGCCCAGCGTGCCAATTGCTCGTCGACACCATCCGCCCGCAGGTCCGCCCAGCCGACTACGCCGAAGATCCACGGATGCTCGGCCGCATGGGTCAGGAGTGCGTCCGTCTCGTCGACACTCTGCTGCGCCTGCACCGCGACGCAGCCATCGATGCCATGCCGATCGAGCAGAGGTTTTAAATCGCCCGGCAGAAAATCCCGTTGCAACGCAGCATGGCGCTGGTCAATCCAGGGGTAATCCCTGGCGTCGTAAGTCCAGAAATGCTGATGGGCATCCACCCGCAAGGGCGGTGCCGGAACGCTTGAGTGTCGGGACGACATTGTTGTTGTACTCCGTCCGTTTCATGGCCTCACGCAATTATTGTAGGAGTGAGCTTGCTCGCGAAGGCTTAGGTACAAACGACACACCTGCATCGGGTGTCCCGGCCATTTCGTCCGGTTGCCGCACAGACCAAGCGCGCTCCTACAAGGGTTCGGCAGTGTGCTCAGCCCTTGTATGCATACCGCGCCCGCGAGGCGGCTTTCATCTGAATCGAAAACCCCGGTGCGGCCGGCGGCAAATACGCCGCATCACGAATCACGCACGGGTCTTCAAAGTGCTCATGCAGGTGATCGACATACTCCACCACTCGCCCTTCATGGCTGCCGGCGATGCACAGAAAGTCGATCATCGACAGGTGCTGCACGTACTCGCACAACCCGACGCCGCCGGCATGGGGGCAGACCGGCAGCCGGTATTTGGCGGCCATCAGCATTACCGCCAACACTTCGTTGACCCCGCCGAGGCGGCAGGCGTCGATCTGCACCACGTCGATGGCGCCACGCATGATCAGTTGTTTGAAGACGATGCGGTTCTGGCACATCTCGCCCGTCGCCACCTTCACCGGGTGCACGCCAAGACGAATCGTGCGGTGGCCTTCGACGTCGTCCGGGCTGGTCGGTTCTTCAATGAACCACGGTTTGGCGAACGCCAGCTCGCGGACCCAGTCGATGGCCTCGCCGACCTCCCAGACCTGATTGGCGTCGATCATCAGATGACGATCCGGCCCCAGCACTTCCCGGGCGATGCGCACCCGGCGGATGTCGTCCTGCAGGTCGCGGCCAACCTTGAGTTTGATGTGGGAAAAACCGCCGTCGACCGCTTCCTGACACAGCCGGCGTAGCTTGTCGTCGGGGTAGCCGAGCCAGCCCGCCGAGGTGGTGTAGCAGGGGTAACCGTCGGCAAGCAGCGTCCGCAACCGTTGTGCTTTGCCCTCGGCGCGCTCGGTCAGCAGGGTCAGGGCTTCGTCCGGGGTGAGGCAGTCGGTGATGTAGCGAAAATCGATGCAGCGCACCAGTTGCGCCGGGGTCATTTCCGCCACCAGTTGCCACACCGGCTTGCCCTCGGACTTGGCCCACAAATCCCACGTCGCATTGACCACGGCGCCAGTCGCCAGGTGAATCGCGCCCTTGTCCGGGCCGATCCAGCGCAACTGGCTGTCGCTGGTGACGTGGCGCCAGAAACGGCCCATGTCTTCGGCGATCCATTCCAGCTTCAGCCCGACCATCACGCCCGCCAGAGCGTTGATCGCGGCGCAACAGATCTCGTTGCCGCGGCCGATGGTGAAGGTCAGGCCGTGGCCCTGCAGGGTGGGGTGATCGGTCTCGAGAATGACGTAGGCCGCCGAGTAATCGGGGTCCGGGTTCATCGCGTCGGAGCCGTCGAGGAATTGCGACGTGGGGAAACGAATGTCTTCAACGCGCAAGGCGGTGATGGTGGTCATGGCGGGTCCCTTTGGCATTGTTATGGGCAGCGCGGCGTATTGGAAAAACTGAGGAAAACACTGCTCTCAAGTGCATGCAGAACCTGTGGGAGCGAGCTTGCTCGCGAAGCCTTTACTCCTGATGAATATGCAGGGAATGCACTGGCCTCTTCGCGAGCAAGCTC
>NZ_JASCOY010000163.1:0-6438 GCF_029960075.1 Pseudomonas sp. PS02290 | reverse complement strand
CGCGGAGTGGGCCGAGCCGCATGGATGCGGCGAGAGCGCCGTCAGGACATGGATGTCCGTTCGGCGCGGGCCCACGGAGCGTCGTCGGAGTGAGGGTATTCCGACGAAGGAGGAACCCAACCGAGAGCAAGCAGCCTTGGTTACTTGGGGTGCTTTTCCAAGTAACTCGCCGAATGCGAAACAGTCTGCCCCCAGGCAGACGCTCTTGACCTTCTCCCAGCCTCACCTCAAACCAGATACTTTTTGAACCATGCGACCGTCCGGTCCCACGCCAACGTCGCAGCAGCATCGTCATACCGCGGCGTCGAATCGTTATGAAAACCATGGTTGGCGCCCTTATAAATATGCGCCTCATACGTTTTGCCCGCCGCCTTCAACGCCGCCTCATACGCCGGCCAGCCATCAGTGATCGGCTTGTCGAGCTCTGCGTAATGCAACAACAACGGCGCCTTGATCCGGCTGACATCCTCGGCCCTCGGCTGACGGCCATAAAACGGCACCGCCGCCGCCAGCTCCGGATAAGCCACGGCAGCAGCATTGGCTACGCCCCCGCCGTAACAAAACCCGGTGATCCCGACTTTCCCGGTGGAAGCGTGATGAGCCATCAGCCACTCGATGCCGGCGAAAAAGTCATTCATCAGCTTCTCCGGATCGACCTTCGCCTGCAGCTCGCGACCTTGGTCATCGTTGCCCGGATAGCCCCCGACCGAAGACAAACCGTCAGGTGCCAGGGCGATAAAACCGGCCTTGGCCACACGCCGGGCGACGTCTTCGATGTAGGGATTGAGCCCGCGATTCTCATGCACCACCAGCACCGACGCGAGTTTGGCATCAGCCTTCGCCGGCCGCACCAGATACCCGCGCACTTGGCCATTGCCCTTGGGCGACGGATACGTGATGTACTCGGCGATGATGTCCGGGTCGGTGAACTTGACCTGCTCGGCCAGCGCGTAATTGGGGCTCAGCGAAGCCAGAATCGTCGTGGCGGCAAGCCCGCCCACGGCGAACACCGCCGCGCGATCCAGAAACTCCCGGCGGTTGATCTTGCCGTGCACGTAATAGTCATAAAGCTCAAGCAATTCAGGGGCGAAGTCTTTGGCGGTGAGACGGGTCATCTGTGCGCATCCTCATCGATTGTTCAACGGGCACAGGCGTAGAACCGAGCGCCTGAACGTGCCGCAGCGAGCCCTCAGTAAAGCAGTATTTAGGCCGAGTGCGTCACATCACGCGCTGTCGAACAGCATCTTTCCACGGCGCGCTTTCCAACTCTCTTGTTGTGGGCTAGCCTGAGCGGCGCAGTTGTACGACGACGTACAAAGCCACTTTTCGACGAAAATGGCCCTGCATGCCGCTTCCATCAACAATAAAAAAGGATGCACTCATGACCCGACTCAAACTGACCCTCGGCTTCTTGTGCCTGTTTTCAGGCTTCGTGGCCGCCGCCCCTTCTGCCGATGAACAAGCCGTCGCCAAGGCCGTCGACAACATGACCCAGGCGATGCTGCACAAGGACATCGCCGGCCTTAAAGCGTTGACGTCCGACAACGTCACCTACGGGCACTCCAGCGGCAAGGTGCAGAACAAGGATGAATTCATCGCCGACATCGAAACCGGTCGCAGCGGCTTCAACACCCTGGAAATGAAAAACCAGACAATCAACATGAATGGCGACACTGCCCTGGTGCGCAACCACTTCTCCGCCGAAGCCGTGAACAGCGGCAAGGTCGTGCCGACCGAGATCGAAAACTTTCAGGTCTGGCAAAAACAGAAAGGCCACTGGCTGCTGATCGGGCGCCAGGCGTTTAAATTCTGATGGCATGACTTCAACGTTGTAACCGACCGGGCGCCTGACAGGATCAAGCCCCGGTCGGCTACACGTCTGTTTTTAACTCCCGTTGCGCTACAACGCTTCCAACTCCTGCAACACCTCCAGCACATAGCGGGTCGAGCGTTCGACGCTTCCGGCCCGGTGCGCAATGCCCAACTCCCGCCACAATGCCGGCTGCAACGGGCGCATGACAATGCGGCTCTCCGGCGCGGGCGTGGACGCCTCATGGGGCAGCAAGGTCGCTCCGTAGCCCGCCCCCACCAGACTCTTGATCGCGTCGTTGTAATTAAGCTGAATGCGCGGCGTCGGCTGCGGCCCCTCGCCGGCAAACCACTCGGCCACCTGACGGGACAGCCGCGTGGTGGCGTCGTTGAGAATCAGCGGCTGACCGGCCAGCCATGACGGCGTGATGACCGGCGGACAGTCCCAGCGCGCCGGCAAAAAAGCCATCACCGGGTCCCGGCGCCACGGCTGAATCGACAAGCCCTTCACCGGCGCCTGGGGCAGCGCAATTACGCCGATGTCCAGGCTGCCGTCCGCGAGCTTTTGCAGCGTCTGTTGCGATGTCAGCACCGCGAGCTGCACGTCGATGCCCGGGTGTAACTGCTCCAGGGTTTCCAGCGCCTGGGGCAGCAATTGCGCGATGACGCCGGTTGATGCACCCAATCGCACCCGCCCGGCCAGTCCCTGAACCTGGCGCTCCACGTCTTCCAGCGCCTGCTCGGCATCGGCCAACAGACGCCGCGCGCGCTCAATCAGGGTGTCGCCGATGGCCGAGGGCTGAACCCGACCGCGGGTGCGCGAGAGCAACACGCCGCCCACTCGCTGCTCCAGGTCAGCGATGTGCAGGCTCACCGTCGGCGGCGCGAGGTTGAGCACCCGTGCCGCTTCGGCGAATGACCCGTGGTCGGCGATGGCCACAAGGGTGCGCAAACGATCCAGACTGATTTCCCGCACCCTGATGCCCCTCCTTCAGAAAAGCTGAAGTGTACCGTCAACAAATTCAACTTTCTCTATCCACGAGTGGACTGGAAGATGGCCGGCATTGACGACCTTTTGCGGAATTCAGACCTCATGCCTCTAAAACAAGCGCCCCTCCCTATCGTGTTCATCGACGGCGACCAAGGGACCACCGGCCTGCAAATTCACCATCGCCTGCATGGCCGCACCGACCTGCAGGTGGTGACGCTGCCCGCCGAGCATCGCAAAAACCCGGAAAGCCGAGCTGCCGCGATCAACGCCTGCGACATCGCGGTGCTGTGCCTGCCCGACGACGCCGCCCGCGACGCAGCGGCGAGCATCACCAACCCGGACGTGCGGGTGATCGACGCCAGCTCTGCGCACCGTACTCACCCCGACTGGGTCTACGGTTTCGCGCAGATGAGCGAAGCACAGAAACAACGCATCGCCACAGCCCGCCGCGTCAGCAATCCAGGCTGCTATCCCACTGGGGCGATCGGTCTGTTGCGGCCGTTGCTGGAGGCGGGACTGCTGCCGCGCGACTACCCGATCAGCATCAACGCGGTGTCAGGGTATTCGGGCAAAGGCCGCGCGGGGGTCGACGAATTTGAGGGGCCAGATGTCGCGCAGGCGATTCCGTTTCAGATTTACGGCCTGAGCCTGGCGCACAAGCACGTCCCGGAGATCCAACAATTCAGCGGGCTGAGCGAGCGGCCAGTGTTCATCCCGGCGTATGGCGCGTTTCGTCAGGGCATCGTGCTGACCATCGCGCTGCAAACGCGCCTGCTGCCCCACGGGGTGACGGGCACGACGCTGCATGCCGCGCTGGCTGAGCATTATCAAGGCAGCGGGTTTGTCAAAGTGCTGCCGATGGAGCAATCCCGCGCGCTGACCGGGATCGACCCCCGCCAGCTCAACGGCACGGATAACCTGCGGCTGATGGTGTTCGAGCACGACGGCCACGTACTGCTGGCCGCCGTGTTCGACAACCTGGGCAAAGGCGCGGCCGGAGCGGCGGTGCAGAATCTGGATTTGATGATTGCGGGTGCCTGACGCGTGCTACAGCCATCTCGCGTCGCCACTGCCCAGTGAGCTCGCCGGTAAATCCCAGTGGGTCGGCGTGCCGTCGAGCTGCCCGGCGGGTTTGAGGCGCAGCGCCGGGCCCCACGCGGTTTGCTCGATGGCGTCGGAATAATCGCTCGGATTCAGCGGTTGCAGGGCCGAAGGCGGCGCCTCGGTTGGGGTGAACGACATCAGCGATAACGCGGTGCGCGCCAGGGATGCCTGAACCTGAACGCCCTGTCCAGTGATCCGTCGCTGAGTCAGACCGCGCACCGCTGCCGCCGCCATCAGATACCCCGTGGCGTGATCCAGCGCCTGCACGGGTAACGGCACCGGCCGGTCACCGCCCGCTGCGACCATGCCAGCGTTGGCGATGCCGCAACTCATTTGCACCAGACTGTCGAAACCCCGTCGCTCCCGCCATGGGCCGGTCCAGCCGTAGGCGTTCAGCGATACATCCACCAGACCCGGATTGAGCGCGCGGCGGCGTTCTGCGCTGAGGCCCAGTCGCGCGAGGGCGTCGGCGCGGTAACCATGGATCATCACGTCTGCTTCGCGGATCAGGCCCTCCAGCACTGCGCGATCGGCGGGGTCGCGCAAATCCAGCCGCGCGCAGCGTTTGCCAAGCACCACCTCCGGGACGGTGCCGGGCTCGTCCCAGCCAAGAGGGTCGATGCGCAGCACCTCGGCGCCGAACCCGGCGAGAAACCGCGTCGCCACGGGGCCGGCCAGAATACGCGTGAGGTCGAGCACGCGAATGCCGCGCAAGGGCCGCTCACGCGGGACGATCCATTCGGGTCGTGCGGGGTTTGACTGATGCGATGAAGCCGGTGCCACTGTGGCCTGCGCACGATGCAGCAAAGGTTCGGCGGCGACGGCGCGACCCTGAGGATGTTCGCGCCAGGCCGAAGCGCTGAGCATGGCGGCGGCACAACCGTGATGGTCGACCACCGCGCTTTCCAGCTCACTGGCCTTCCAGCCCAGCACCGCCTGGCTGACGGCATCACGCTCGGCGGCGGTTTTCAGCACGGCGAGCGCGGCCTGACGATGATGCGGAGCGTTGGTGTGCAACCGGATCCATCCATCCGCCGCGCGGTAATCCCCTGCCACCGCGTCCCACTGCGCCGGCAGCGACCAGCCTTGGGGCTGAAGGGACGTTGCGAACCAGAACGAGGCCAGGCGCCGATCGACCGTGATCAGCGGCAACGTGCCGTGGGCCTGATCGATCAGTTCACCCACCGCCAGATGCGCGGCAGCGACGGCGGCTGTGGCGAAATCGGTGACCGGGAATGCCGACGCCAGGGCGCCTTCGCCGATGGTCTGAAGATGGCCAAGATAGCGAGGCGGCCCGCCGAGGGCCAACCAGAATTCGCGCAGGAAATGCGTGCAGGCAGTGTCGGACTGGGCAATCGGCATGGGGCAGCGCTCTCGGGAGTGGTGGGAGCAGCCTAGCAAAAGAGTCTGGAAAGGGGGGGCGAAGGCGGCGTGTTTGCCGTTGGAAATGCAGCGAATGCACTGGCCTCTTCCCGGCTGAAGCCGGTCCCACTAAAAGCACCGCATGCATCCAGTCACACTGGCTGTGACCTGAAATGTGGGACCGGCTTTAGCCGGGAAGACGGTGTATCTATTGTCAGAAATGCAGTGGCTGCACTGGCCTCTTCGTGAGCAAGCTCACTCCCACAGGTTCTGCAGGCTGGTTCAGATCCGGCGTCGACACCGATTATGTGGGAGATTCTATGGTTGTCATCAAGCCAAAATCCCCCCTTTCGGTTGATATTCGCTCTGATTTTTCATCAGGGAGAACGCGATCCGAGCGAGTTTGCGGCCAAGCATGACAAGCACCTGGGTAGTCGCTTTTCCACTGCCCAGATGTTTGTTGTAGAACGCTTTCCAGGCAATTGATCGGCTGGCCGACATGGCAGCGTTGTGCAGTAATCGACGAACTTCCGAGCACCCTCGCTTGGTTAAGGATCTTCGGCCATTTTTTTGGCCCGAGTCACTCACCCTCAGATCCATCCCCAAAAAAGCGATGAAAGAGTCGCTGCTGTTAAAGTCGCCTCGGTTATAGGCCATGACCAAAGCAGTTGCAGTCAGAAAACCGATACCTTCAATGGCTTGGCAGCGAGCGACTTCTTCCAGCAAGCCGGCTTCGCGCAATACATCTTTGAGTTTTTTCTGGACGAGCAGGTCCAGGCGCTCAACCGATTTGAGAAAAGTGGCGAACACAGCTTTCAAACTGGCGTCATTTGCCCAGCTCTGGGTCAGGCTGGTTTTGGCCTGAACCAGCGAAGCCCTGCGCCGCAGAAGGCTTTGCAGCTTGCCGTAGACGGCAGGAGGTGGAGTCCATGGGCGTAAATCTTCGCCTTCGTTTTTCAGATAACGGGCAAGAAGACGAGCATCGGAGGCGTCCGTTTTACTGCGCACGCCAACACTTTTACGGTAATTACTCAGCTGATAGCCATCAATGATGTAAACGTCGAAACCCGCCTCATAAGCCAGCTCGATCAGGTCGATGTGATAAACATTTGTTGCTTCAACTGCAATCGCGGTGGGCCTCGGCAACGTTTTAAGCCAGCGCTTTATGGCGG
>NZ_JASCOY010000162.1:0-6500 GCF_029960075.1 Pseudomonas sp. PS02290 | reverse complement strand
ACTTGGGTGCAGGCTGAACGCAGGTTTCGCGGAGTGGGCCGAGCCGCATGGATGCGGCGAGAGCGCCGTCAGGACATGGATGTCCGTTCGGCGCGGGCCCACGGAGCGGGACCGGAGTGAAGGAACCCCGACGGAGGAGGGGCCAAACCGAGAGCAAGCACCCTTGGTTACTTGGGGATGGTGCGACTTTCGACTTTTCCAAGTAACTCGCCGAAGGCGAAACAGTCCGCCCCCAGGCGGACGCTCTTGATGTTGATCTTGATCTTGATCCGGATAACCTCAGATCAATGCTTGGACTCAGACTGCGACATCGCCAACAACTGCTTTTCCTGATTCCAGTCAAACGGCTCCTCGTTCTCCATCGCCTCAAACCGACGCTCCTCCAGCGCCGTATACAAATCAATCTCATCGTCCGGCATGAAATGCAGACAATCGCCCGCGAAAAACCACAACAAATCCCGCGGCACCAAATGAGCAATCTGCGGATAGCGCTGAATCACCTGACACAACAAATCCTGCCCCAGATACTGACTCTCGATCGGATCAGCCGGCAACAGCGTCAGCAACTCATCGTAACGCTCCAGAAACAGCGCATGACTTTCCTCGGGGACCTGCTCGGCCTCTCCCAGCGCGACCAGGATGCCGCGCAAATGCAACAGCAGATTCATGATGTGGTCGAGATTGGCGTCGGCCATGATGAAGCCCTCAGAGACAAAAACAGGCGCGGGAGTATAGAGGCCCCCGCCGCCTGCGGCTATCTCAATGCCACAACCCGGCCAGATACCGATGGCCTGCTTCGGTAAGCGCGAGATGAGCATAGGTACGGTCAGGACTGGGCAGACGAGTGACGAAGCCCATCATCAGCAGGGTTTGCAGGGTTTGTGTCGGCTTGCCTCTGTAATGATCCTCCCCCGAGGCAATTTCAGAGAGCAGGCAGCGATGAGTCAGGCGTTGGTTAATCATGATGCGTCCCCTTGGGTTTTTGTTGTTGTTACCAAGGAGTGTAGGACAATTCGCTAGAGCGGTGTATGTAGACGTAAGTCGTGGGCAGCAACTGCAGGAGCGATTCCCATGCTCGCGGATGACGGCGTGTCAGCTAAGGTGCATGTTGCTGACCCACCGCAATCGCGAGCAAGCTCACTCCTACAGGGTACGTCGTTGTTAGCGGGTTTTGCCTTCAGTGGCGACCAGCGCTTCCTTGTCGAAATCATCCACATCGATCACCTTGCGTCGCGCCGCCTCTGCAGCGCGCAAGGTTTCCGCTTCCGCCGCCTGCAGCACGCCTGCGTTGAGCGCGGCGTCGATCAGATGCTCGCCACCCGCCGGTTTGACCTGGCCGCTTTTCACCGCGTGATGAAGTTTGCTGCGGATCGCCTTGGCGCCGCCGAGCAAGTCGCTGGCGTGCTGCAATGCGCCGACCGGATCCTCTGCGTCGGTCGGGCGATAGCAACCGGCAAGCACCGATTCCAGCGCTGGGTCTCCCTTGGCACGGCCAAGGATCTCCGCGACCTGCGCATCGAGCCTGTCCGACGGCCCTTTGTGACGACGACCGAACGGGAACACGATCACCCGCAGCAGCCCGCCGAGAATGCGGTTCGGGAAGTTACTGAGCAATTCGTCCAGCGCGCGTTCCGACTCACCCAGCGCTTCTTCCATGGACCAGCAAAACAACGGCGCCAGCGCTTCGGGATAATCCAGATCGTGGTAACGCTTGAGCGCGGCGGACGCCAGGTACATGTGGCTCAGCACATCACCCAGTCGCGCCGACAGACGCTCGCGGCGTTTCAGCTCGCCGCCCAGCAGCATCATGCTCAGGTCCGCCAACATCGCGAACGCAGCAGCCTGCCGGTTCAGCGCGCGGAAATAACCCTGGCTCAGGCCATCACCCGGCACGCTTTCGAAATGCCCCAGCCCCAGATTCAGCACCAGCGTGCTGGCCGCGTTGCGCACGGCGAAGCCGATGTGCTGCATGAGCAGGCCGTCGAATTCCACCACCGCCCGATCGTGATCCTTACGGCCGGCGAGGGCCATTTCCTTCAGCACGAACGGATGGCAGCGAATCGCGCCCTGACCGAAGATCATCAGGTTGCGCGACAGAATGTTCGCGCCTTCCACGGTGATGAAGATCGGCGCGCCTTGCCATGAGCGACCGAGGTAGTTGTTCGGGCCCATGATGATGCCCTTGCCGCCGTGCACATCCATCGCGTGGGTGATGCATTCGCGACCACGCTCGGTCAGGTGGTATTTCAGGATCGCCGATAGCACCGAAGGCTTCTCGCCCAGGTCCACCGCGTTGGCGGTCAGAATGCGCGCGCTGTCCATCAGCCAGGCGTTGCCACCGATGCGCGCTAGGGATTCCTGAATCCCTTCGAACGCTGCCAGCGGTACGTTGAACTGCTCGCGCACCTGGGTGTACTGCCCGGTAACGAGGCTGGTGAACTTCGCAGCGCCGGTACCGACCGCCGGCAGGGAAATCGAACGGCCGACCGACAGACAATTCATCAGCATCATCCAGCCTTTGCCGAGCATGTCCTGGCCGCCGATCAGGTATTCCAGCGGAATGAACACGTCCTTGCCGGAGTTCGGACCGTTCATGAAAGCCGCGCCCAGTGGCACATGACGGCGACCGATTTCCACACCGGCGGTGTCGGTTGGAATCAGCGCCAGGCTGATGCCCAGGTCTGTCTCGTCACCGAGCAAATGCTCAGGGTCGTAGGCCTTGAACGCGAGGCCGAGCAGGGTGGCGACGGGACCGAGGGTGATGTAGCGCTTTTCCCAATTCAGGCGCAGACCAATGACTTCCTCACCTTCCCACTGGCCCTTGCAGATGATCCCGGTGTCAGGCATCGCCCCTGCGTCGGAGCCGGCCAGCGGGCCGGTCAGTGCGAAGCACGGGATCTCGTCGCCTCGCGCCAGGCGCGGCAAGTAATGATTGCGCTGCTCGTCGGTGCCGTAATGCAGCAGCAGTTCCGCCGGGCCCAGTGAGTTAGGCACCATCACGGTCGAGGCCAGATCGCCGCTGCGGGTCGCCAACTTCATCGCCACTTGCGAGTGGGCGTAGGCCGAGAAGCCTTTACCGCCGTATTCCTTGGGAATGATCAGCGCGAAGAAACCATGCTCCTTTATATGCGCCCAGGCTTCCGGCGGCAGGTCCATGGCCTGACCGATCTCCCAGTCGCTGACCATGGCACACAGTGCTTCGGTCGGGCCGTCGAGGAACGCCTGCTCTTCAT
This sequence comes from Pseudomonas sp. PS02290, assembly GCF_029960075.1. NCBI lineage: Bacteria > Pseudomonadati > Pseudomonadota > Gammaproteobacteria > Pseudomonadales > Pseudomonadaceae > Pseudomonas > Pseudomonas sp. PS02290. The sequence goes on along the minus strand of NZ_JASCOY010000162.1, from coordinate 3,267 downwards.
CGGTCAGCTTGCTTTTCGGGTAGCTGAGCAGGGTGTTCCAGTCCGGACGTCCGCTGAACAGCTCGCCATCCCACCACACCGTGCCGGCGTCGATGGCGTCACGCTCGGTGGCGGACATCGGCGGCAGCACTTTCTGAAACCACGAGAACATCGGCGCACTGAAGTGTTTGCGGCGCAGGTCCGGCAGCGCCAGCATCAGCGCGACGCCAATCCACAACACCCACGGGATGATCATCCAGCCGTGGGCATGGCTGAACGCGCCCATCGCGAGCAGGTACACCGCGACGATGCCCAGGGCGGGGAAGGGCGCAACTCGCCGATGGGCCAGCCAGGCCACGCCGACCACCAACACTACGATCCACAGCAACAACATAAACAGCCCTCCATGATGACGGTGCGATAAGCGCAACCGGCTGCGCAGTCGACCGCTCTGGCCCGCGCTTCGATAGTGACCCCGTGCTATCAAGGGAGTTCGGGGGCTGGCCGATGCACAGGAAGTTGTGGCTCGAACACCCGCATCCCGGAGTAGACTGTGGCCCGCCGCAAACGCCACTCATCGCTCGTTGACCACACGGAGAATGACAACATGTTGAAGATCTGGGGCCGCAAGAACTCGTCCAATGTGCGCAAGGCATTGTGGATCGCCGAGGAACTGGGACTGGAATACGAGTCGCTGAATGCCGGCGGCGCCTTTGGTGTCAACGATCAGCCCGAGTACCTGGCGAAGAACCCCAATGGTGTGGTGCCGATGATTGAAGACGGCGAGTTCGTGCTGTGGGAATCCAACACCATCGTCCGTTATCTGGCGGCTCAATACGCGCCGGATCCTGCTTTCTATCCCGCCAGCCCCAAGGCGCGCGCTCAGGCGGAGAAGTGGATGGACTGGACTACGTCGACGCTGGCCGGCCCTTTCCGCCCGGTGTTCTGGGGCGTAGTACGCACGCCGGCCGACAAACAGGACTGGACGCAGATCAACGCGGCCAAAGCTGAAGTCGAGCGCCTGCTGGTCATCGTCGACGCAGCACTGGCGCATCAGCCGTACCTCTCAGGCGACGAATTCGGCGTGGGCGACATTCCCCTCGGCTGCTTCGCTTATCCCTGGTTCGAAATGCCGATTGAACGTCGCGAGCTGCCCCACCTCAAAGCCTGGTACGAGCGTTTGCAACAGCGTCCGGCGTATCGAAAGGCCGTCATGACCGCGCTGACCTGAGTTCAGCCCGTGTCGAGTTAATACTGACTATCAATCGATGTCGCTGTACTTGGGCGGCATCGGCACGCAACATTGCGGCCACTGCGTTTGTAGCCTTGTGTTGCGCCTGATATTCCAGCTGCGCAGCACGGTAAATTTCAGCGTCCCTGTGAGCCCGGCAACTGCACGTTCGTATTCGTTTATCTTCCCTTTTCATTTTTTATTGGTGTGTGTTCAGTCATGAGTTCAGCTCTGTCCATCCGGCAGCTAACCAAGACCTACGGCAACGGTTTCCAGGCCCTCAAGGGCATTGATCTGGACGTCGCCGAGGGTGATTTCTTCGCATTGCTCGGCCCCAACGGCGCCGGCAAATCCACCACCATCGGGATCATCTCGACCCTGGTCAACAAAACCAGCGGCACGGTGAACATCTTCGGCCACGACCTCGATACCAATCCGGCGCAACTCAAGCGCTCGATCGGTGTGGTGCCGCAGGAATTCAATTTCAATCAGTTCGAGAAGACTTTCGACATCGTCGTGACTCAGGCGGGCTATTACGGCATTCCGCCGAAGATCGCCAAAGAGCGCGCCGAGCAGTACCTGACCCAGCTTGGGTTGTGGGACAAGCGCGACTCGCCGTCACGTTCGTTGTCCGGCGGCATGAAACGCCGACTGATGATTGCCCGCGCACTGATTCATGAGCCGCGTTTGTTGATCCTCGACGAGCCTACTGCCGGCGTTGATATCGAGCTGCGACGTTCGATGTGGACCTTCCTCACCGAGCTGAACGAGAAGGGCATCACCATCATCCTCACCACGCATTATCTGGAGGAGGCTGAGCAGCTGTGCCGCAACATCGGCATCATCGATCACGGCACGATCATCGAAAACACCAGCATGAAGACCCTGCTCAACAAGCTGCACGTCGAGACCTTCCTGCTCGACCTGCGCGATCCGCTGCAGGCCGCGCCTCAGCTCAACGGTTATCCGGTGAAACGGGTGGATAGTCAGACGCTTGAAGTGCAGGTCGACAAGACCATCGGCATCACGTCGCTGTTCAGCCAGCTGTCGCTGCAGAACATTCAGGTGCTGAGCCTGCGCAATAAAACCAATCGCCTTGAGGAGTTGTTCGTGGGTCTGGTCGAGAAGAATCTGGCGAAGGTGGCGATATGAGCTCGGAGCTGCGTCCCAACCTGATCGCCCTGAACACCATCGTTTACCGTGAGGTCCGGCGCTTCATGCGGATCTGGCCGCAGACCCTGCTGCCGCCGGCGATCACCATGGTTCTGTACTTCGTGATCTTCGGCAACCTGATCGGTCGGCAGATCGGCGACATGGGTGGCTTCACCTACATGCAGTACATCGTGCCTGGCCTGATCATGATGTCGGTGATCACCAACTCCTACGGCAACGTCGTCTCGAGCTTCTTCGGCGCCAAGTTCCAGCGTTCGGTCGAAGAGCTGATGGTTTCGCCGGTGTCGCCCCACACCATTCTGATCGGCTACACCATAGGCGGTGTACTGCGCGGGCTGGCGGTGGGGGTGATCGTCACGATGCTGTCGATGTTCTTCACCGACCTGCAGGTGCATCACCTGGGGATCACCATCATTGTGGTGCTGCTGACCGCGACAATCTTTTCGCTGCTGGGCTTCATCAACGCTGTGTTTGCGCGCAATTTCGATGATATCTCGATCATCCCGACCTTTGTGCTGACGCCGTTGACCTACCTGGGCGGGGTGTTCTATTCGATTAACCTGCTGCCGCCGTTCTGGCAAACCGTGTCGCTGGCCAACCCGGTGCTGCACATGGTCAACGCCTTCCGCTTCGGCATCCTCGGGGTGTCGGACATCAAGATCAGCATCGCCCTGGCGTTCATGGTCGTTGCGACCATCGTGCTGTACCTGGGCTGCGCGCGACTCCTGGTGAGCGGACGCGGGATGCGTCAGTAACAGATTTAGGACGATCTTGTGAAATAGCGGCGGACTCGATCATGAGTCCGCCGCATTCTTATGTGAGAGCGAGCTTGCTCGCGAAGACTCCATTACACGCGCTGAATGGGTAGCGGATGTACTGACCTC
>NZ_JASCOY010000161.1:0-6973 GCF_029960075.1 Pseudomonas sp. PS02290 | reverse complement strand
GGCTGAACGCAGGTCTCGCTCAGTGGGCCGAGCCGCATGGATGCGGCGAGAGCGCCGTCAGGACATGGATGTCCGTTCGGCGCGGGCCCACGGAGCGAGACCGGAGTGAAGGAACCCTGACGAAGGAAGGGCCCAACCGAGAGCAAGCACCCTTGGTTACTTGGGGTGCTTTTCCAAGTAACTCGGCGAAGCCGAAACAGTCTGCCCCCAGGCAGACGCTCTTGATCTTTTTTACAGCGCGCGCGCGCCTTTGACGTACTCAACAAACCTGATCACCGCCGGGGCCTTTTCGTGGCGTCGGTGGATCAGTGACAACGACGAGCTCGGCTGACAATCCTCGATCCGCCGATACACCACATTCGGCAGACGAATGTGATCCACCACCGACTCCGGCACCACCGCCACACCCTGACCAAGACTCACCAGCGCAATCACCGACACCAGCCCGCCCGGCTGCGGACCCAGGGTCGGCGCGAAACCGCCGTGGGCCGCCACCTCCAGGGTGCCGGAAATCTGCTCAGGCAGGATGAACGTCTCGTTCTGCAGGTTCACCGCATTGATGAGTTTCAGCTTGCACAGCCACGAACTGTCCGGCAGCGCCAGGGCAAACCCCTCCGTCAGCAACTGCACGGCGCTCAAGGAATCGGGCAACTGCATGGGAGAGCGGATGAAACCCACGTCCAGCCGCCCCTCCTCTATGAGCCGCGGCAGTGTCGGCATCAGGTGCTTGTTGATGCTGAATTCGACGTCGGCGTATCGCTCCCGAAACTGGCTGACGTGGCGCTGCAATACCCCGGAAAACACCGCTGAGGCGACGTAGCCCAACTCGATCCTGCCGGCCTCGCCACGGCCGGCGCGCTGGACGTTGTACTGCGCGGTTTCAAATTGACGCACCGCCAGTTCGGCCTCGATCTGCAGCGCGCGCCCCGCTTCCGTCAGCCTCACCTCCCGCTGTTCCCGCAAAAACAGTCGGGTGCCCAGCGCGTTCTCCAGGTCCTGAATCTGCCGTGTGAGCGTGGGCGGCGCGATGCCCAGTTGCTCGGCGGCCCGAGTGAAATGGCGGTGGCGAGCAACGGCCAAAAAATAACGAAAGTGCCGGATTTCCATGGAGCGTTACCTGAGAGGTAATGAAAAAGCGGGGAGCGGGTAACAGAGCATAGGGCATATCCCCTTACTCTGTTCAGGCGACGAACCCTTTCATATCGACCTGCGTTAGTCAGCACCTAACAGCGTCCGGAGCCCCCACCCATGTCTCGACCCAGCCCCCGCCTGACCCTGCTCACGGCCTCCGGCGTATGCGCGTTGATCGTGCTCGACACCAACATTGTCGCGGTCACCCTGCCGAGCATCGCGCGGGATCTGGGTGCCGGTTTTGCCGACATCGAGTGGGTGGTCAGCGCCTACATGCTGGCCTTCGCCGCGTTGTTGCTGCCTGCGGGCAGCCTGGCCGATCGCTTTGGCCGCAAGCGCATGCTGATCACAGGGCTGGTGCTGTTCATCCTGGCATCGCTGGGTTGTGGCGCGGCGCCGGACATTCTTTTCCTCGACATTGCCCGGGCGATCAAGGGCGTGGGCGCGGCGCTGCTGCTCACCTCGGCGCTGGCAACCATCGGCCACGTTTTCCACGACGAAGCCGAGCGCGCCAAGGCCTGGGCGTTCTGGGGCGCGTGCATGGGTGTGGCCATGACCGCCGCCCCCACGATCGGCGGGTTGATTGCCGAGCTGATCGGCTGGCGCTGGATTTTCTACCTCAACCTGCCGGTGGGTATTGGGCTGCTGGTGATGGTCATGCGTAACATTCAAGAGTCACGCAACGAGCAGTCGGCGCGTCTCGATCCCTGGGGCAGTCTGTTTTTCAGCACCAGCCTGCTGAGCCTGATCTGGGGCCTGATAGAAGCCAACCGAATCGGCTGGGACCACCCGCTCACGTCCATGCGCCTGGCAGCGGGGGCGGTGCTCCTCGTGCTGTTCATCATCGCCGAGCGCCTGCAACGCCGGCCGATGGTCGATTTGCAGCTGTTCAACTACCCGCGCTTCATCGGCGCCCTGCTCGGCATGTTCGCCTACGCCGGCTGCGCCCAGGTGATGATGACGTTGCTGCCGTTTTACCTGCAGAACGGCCTGGGCTTCAGTGCCATCGATTCGGGCCTAGGGATGCTGCCGTTCGCGATCACCATGCTGCTGTTGCCGCGCTTCGGGCCGACGCTGTCACGGCACCTGTCGCCGGCGGCCATGATGGCGCTGGGCCTGACCCTTGTGGGCGTCGGCAACCTGCTGTGCGCCTGGGCCACCGGGATTGGCGGCTACCCGGCGTTCGCGGCGGCGATGGCCGTGACTGGGGCGGGCGCAGGCTTGCTCAACGGTGACACGCAGAAGAACATCATGGCCTGCGTACCCCGGGAACGCACCGGCATGGCGTCGGGGATGAGCACGACCATGCGGTTCAGCGCGATCATGCTGGCGATCGGCGTCTATGGCGCGCTGCTCGCCAGCCATACGCTCGGATCGCTGAAGAACACACTGGCGACCGCCTCGCCCCACCTCCTCGATCAGGCCGAGCACATCGCCTCACGGGTGGTGGCCGGCGACATGAACGCTGCGCTGCAAACCGTCGATGCCAGCGCGCGGGGAATGATTCAGCCGCTGGCCCGGGACGCCTTTGTCTCGGGATTCGGCTCGGTATTGTGGGTTGCGGGCCTGATCGCCCTGTTGGCCGCGGTGCTGGTGGGCACGTTGATGCGCAGGCCGATTCCGCTGATGCACCTGAAAACTGCCTGATCGAGGCGACCGCTCGGGCAAAGCGTTAACGGGCTGCGAGGGCCCACACCCGGGCGATATCCCGGGCGCGGTCGTGGAGCAACGTCGCGGCGTTGGCGCAGGCGAACTCCAGCGTCATCGGCCCGCTGGTCACGGCGAAGGCGGCGCTGATGCCGTGGGCATACAGGTCGGCGTAGCCCTCCCCCAGTGTCCCGGCCAGCACGATGACCGGCACGTTTTTACGCTGAGCCATCCGGGCGACGCCGAAGGGGGTTTTGCCGCGCAGGGTCTGGGCGTCAAAACGGCCTTCTCCGGTGATCACCAGGTCGGCGCCCGCCAATGCGGCGGCCAAGCCGGTCAGGTCGGCCACCACTTCCACACCGGGACGAAACGATGCATTCAGATAGGCCTTGGCCGCGAAGCCCATGCCGCCTGCCGCGCCGCTGCCGGGGTACTCGCTGTCGTCGCGGCCCAATGCCTGAGCCGAGTGCTTGGCGAAATGCCCAAGGGCTGCGTCCAGCGCCAGCACCTGCTCAGGGGAGGCGCCCTTCTGCGGGCCGAAGATGTGCGACGCGCCTTGCACGCCGCATAGGGGATTGTTGACGTCGGCGGCGACTTCGAACTGCACACTGCTCAGGCGCGGGTCGAGCCCGGTCAGGTCGATGCGCGCCAGTTGTGCCAGGGCCAGGCCACCGGGAGCGAGGGGCTGGTCGTCCCGGTCGAGGAAGCGCGCACCCAGCGCCGACAGCATGCCGGTGCCGGCATCATTGGTCGCGCTGCCGCCGATGGCCAGGATTACCCGCTCGGCGCCGGCATCCAGCGCGGCCTTGATCAGTTCGCCAGTGCCAAACGTGCTGGTGATGGTCGCGTCGCGCTGGTCCAGGCTTAACAGTTGCAGACCGCTGGCCATGGCCATTTCGATGATCGCCGTGCGCGTGTCCGCCAGCCAGCCCCACTGCGCCTGCACGGGCTGCGCAAGCGGTCCGCTGACCTGATTGCTCATCCACTCACCGTCGCACGCCGCCAAGACCGCTTCGATGGTGCCCTCGCCGCCATCAGCCATCGGGCACTCGACCAGTTCGGCGTCAGGCCAGACGTCGATGAGCCCGGCGGCGATGGCGTGGGCGACACTTTGGGCGCTGAGGCTGTCTTTGAACGAGTCCGGGGCGATGACGATTTTCATGTTGTTCTCCTTGTCTGATGGCCGATCTTCGCACCCTGAAGCGACTTTACCGCCTTACGCTTGCACAACAGGTGGCTCGCTCGGTTGTTCATACGAACAACGCTGCGAAAGCGCCTTACTTGACCACCATCTGCGCGCCGAGATAAAGGCGCAGCAGGTCCTCGGTCCGGTAGGGATCGCAGCGGGTCAGTTCGGCGATTTTCTCCAGCCGGTAGCGCAGGCTGTTGCGATGGATGCCCAGCGTGTCGGCGCAGGCCTGGCTTTCGCCGCTGTAGTCGAACCAGGCGCGCAGGGTGTCGAGCAATTGCGGGTTATCGAGCAGGCGCTTGATCGGCTCGGCGATGCCTTCGGCCAGCCAGTCGTGGCGGTTGCGCCAGAACAGCAGCGCGACGCGATGGCTGGCCAGCCGCAGCAGTTTGACGGTCGGCCGCAAGTGACGCGCGTAATCGAGCAGGTCGCGGCCGGCGGTGCAGGCGGCGCGCAGGGAGGCCAGGTCCGCCGAGGGTTCGACGGTCGCCATGCGTTGCACAGGCCAGCCCTGTTCGTCGAAAAGCTCCAGCAGCAAAGCGTCGTCGCGGTCCTTGCCCACCGCGCGGCACCAATAAATCAAACCTGGCTCGCACGGCAGGCACCAGCTGTTGGCGTAACGCCCCATCAGCCACGCACTCATCGCACCGGCATAGGTCGCGCCTTCAGGCAGTTCGAGCAACACGGCCTGGCGCGGCAACTGCGGCTGCAAACCCAGCTGTTCAGCTTCGGCGACCAGATGGGCAGCGCTGTCGCCGAGCAAGAGCCGCGAAAGCAAGTCTTCACTGCGCTGATGCCGCCATTGCTGATCGGCCTGCTGGCGTCGATGCTCCATGAGCATCTCGGCGGTCATCTTCACCAGCTCCGCGTAGACCCGCACATCATCCGGCTCGCCGGTGATGCCGAGCACGCCGATCAGTTTCTGATCCAGCATGAGCGGCAGATTCACCCCCGGGCGCACGCCGTCGAGCTGCCGGGCGGTGTGCGAATCGATCTCCACCACGCGGCTGTTGGCGAGGACCAGCTGCGCCCCTTCATGCCGGGTGTACAACCGCTCGGCCTCGCCGCTGCCAATGATGATCCCCAGGTAATCCATGACGTTGACGTTGCACGGCAAAATCGCCATCGCCCGGTCGACGATGTCCTGGGCCAGGGCGTGGTCAAGGGCGAACATGAGGGGTGTCTGCGCAGCGAAGGGAATGAGGGTTCATACACATCAGGTCTTGTTTTTGTGGGTGGTGGGAGTCTGCCTGAATCTTGGTCCAGGCGCGATTGGCCGCTCGCATGGGATTTCAACTATAAGTAATATCCACGCCAGACTTATGGAAGTCTTATAAGGACGCCAAAGCATGGTTGATCGGATAACAACGATGAGCGCACCTACTAATAACATCCAGATCATCAACGGCCCCGACGGCAAACCCGCCTTCGTGGTCATCCCCTATGAAGAGTACGTCAGCCAGCACGGTGGGGAAGATCTGATCCCCCACGAAGTCGTCAGCCGGATTGTCGACGGCTCAACGCCAATTCGGGCGTGGCGCGAGTATCTGGATCTGACCCAGGAGCTTGTCGCCGGACGACTCGGTATCTCCCAACCCGCCTACGCCCAGCAGGAATCGGTGGCGCGTCCCCGCAAGCAGACTCGAGAAAGAATCGCCCAGGCGTTCGGCATCCGGCCCGATCAACTGGACATCTGAACACGCGAGAACTCAATTTGGCCCTGCACCGTCTCACCCTCCTCCTCTCCGCCCTGACCCTTCAGGCCTGCGCCTCCACCGAGGTGCCTCTGGGGCAGGCGAGTTTTGCCGAATATCGCCAGCAGACCATTGCCTGGATGCAGGAGAACCGGACCTTTCAGACGACTGATCACCCAGCCGAGATCGAGTGGAATGCACCTCGGGAATGGCGACCCAAAGCGCCAGCCACGCGGGGGATTTTGTTGGTCCATGGCCTCGGCGACTCGCCGTGGTCGTTCAATGACGTCGGCGAGGCGCTCGCGGCGCAGGGGTTTCTGGTGCGCACGGTGTTGCTGCCGGGCCATGGCAGCAAGCCGTCGGACATGCTGGATGTGACGCTCAGACAGTGGCAGCAGGTGGTGCGCGAGCAGACGCAGATTCTTGAGCGGGAGGTGCCGACGGTGTATCTGGGCGGGTTTTCGACTGGTGCGAACCTGGTGCTGGATTACGCGTACGAGCACCCGAATATCGCCGGCCTGGTGCTGTTCTCTCCGGCCTTCAAACCGGCGAACACCTACGCCTGGGTCACTCAGTACATCGGCTGGTTTCGCCCCTGGCTGGCGAAACCGGATGATGGCGTGCGCCCGATGCAGACGCCAGTCCGCTACCTGAACGTGCCCACCAACGGTTTCGCCCAGTTCTACCGCAGCGCGCTGTTGGCCCAGAAGCACCTCGACAAAGGGGCTTACGACAAGCCGGTGTTCGTCGCCATCACCGAGCACGATTCGGTGCTGGACACCGGTTACGTGCTGGACACCTTCAACGCGCGCTTCACCCATCCGCTCAGCCGGCTGATCTGGTATGGCAACGAACCGGCGCCGGCGCAGAAAAACCCGAGGGTGCGGGTGCGCAACGACTTCCTGCCGGAATACCGCATCGCCCAGTTCTCGCACATGGGGCTGATGTTCGCCCCCGCAAACCCGTTGTATGGAGTGAATGGCCGTCAGCGGATCTGCTGGAACGGCCAGTCATCCGCCGACATGCAGAAATGCCTGAATGGCGAGCCGGTGTGGTATTCGGATTGGGGCCATCGTGAACCGGGCAAAGCCTTCGCGCGGCTGACGTTCAATCCGTATTTCGAGTGGCAGTCGGGGGTAATGATGGAGGTTCTGGCGTACCCATAGTGGGACCGCGCACGCAGTAGGACCGGTTTTAGCCGGGAAGAGGCCCGTATGATCAACACACATTTAGCGGTGTGACCTCCGACGCATTCCCGGCTAAAGCCAGTCCTACAGGAAGACCGCGTTCAAATAGTAGGACTGGCTTTAGC
>NZ_JASCOY010000160.1:0-7004 GCF_029960075.1 Pseudomonas sp. PS02290 | reverse complement strand
GCTCGGGACGCCGGGGATCTGGTCGTGTTCATCCGCCATGAATCAGGCGCCGACGCACCCTTCTTCACCCCTGGCTCCGATGGCGCAAAGCTGCACCCCAAAGTCCTGAACCTTGAAAGCGAAGCGGTGGTGCTCAAGCATTTCCCCAACTCGTTCCGCGAAACCGGGCTGCAAGCGCTGCTCAAAGACAAAGGCATCGAGAACCTGGTCATCATCGGTTCCATGAGCCACATGTGCATCGACGCCACCACCCGTGCGGCGGCGGACCTCGGTTACACCGTCAAAGTCATCCACGACGCCTGCGCCAGCCGCGACCTGCAATTCGAAGGCAGCGTAGTGCCTGCCGCCCAGGTTCACGCCGCATTCATGTCAGCGTTAGGCTTTGCCTATGCCGAGGTGCTGAGCACCGACACCTATCTGGCCTGACAAAGGAGAACACAATGAGTGACAAGAAAGCCGACATTCTGGTCTGGGGCCCGATGCACGCCTCGCTGATGCAAAACCTCGAGCGCGATTACAGCGTGCACAAACTCGCCGACATCAACGACATCGACACCTGGGCCAGTCAGCACGGGGCCAAGGTGCGCGGCGTCGTCACCAGCGGCGTGTTCGGCACCGACAACGCCATTCTCGATCGCCTGCCGAATCTGGAAGTGGTCAACAGCTTCGGCGTCGGCTATGACGCGGTCGACACTCAGTACCTGGCGCGCCGTGGCATCAAACTGAGCAACACCCCCGACGTGCTCAACAACGCCGTCGCCGAAACCGCCATGGCGCTGATGCTCGGCGTATCCCGGCGCATCAGCGAAGCAGAGCGCTTCGTGCGGGCCGGCCAGTGGCCCAACGGCAAATTCCCCCTGGGCAACGACCTGTGCGGCAAGACCTGCGGCATCGTCGGTCTGGGCAAGATCGGCAAGACCATCGCCAAACGCGCTGCTGCGTTCGAAATGAACATCGCCTACTTCCGCCGTGGCCGGGCCTATGAAGATGTGTCCTACCAGCACTACGACAACCTTCAGCACCTGGCGCAGGACTCGGACTACCTGATTGTCATCGTCCCCGGCGGCCCGGACACCCAGCACCTGATCGACGCCGAAGTGCTTAGGGCGCTCGGACCCAAGTCTTTTCTGATCAACGTCGCTCGCGGCAGCGTTGTCGACGAGAAGGCCCTCGTAGCTTCGCTGCTGGCCTCGGAAATCGCCGGCGCCGGCCTCGACGTGTTCGAAGACGAACCCAATGTGCCCGCCGAGCTGTTGAAGCTGGACAATGTGGTGCTGACCCCGCACATCGGCTCGGGGACCTACGAAACGCGCCAGGCCATGGCCGATCTGGTGTTCGCCAACGTCAGTGGTCATTTCGAGAAAGGGACGCTGGTCACGCCGGTCGAGCTGTAACCGGCGCTTCATGTGCAGGCCTGACGATCAAGCCGTCGGCCTGCTCGCACTACTGTTCAAAGGCCTGCACTGCCGTAGGGTGGACTGAACGGGCCGTACCGTAAGTCAGTGCCTGAACATCGGTGCCAACTTTCCGGGATAATGCCGGTCGAACAGCCCCTACCCGGATTCCAGACATCTGCACATGCATTCCGATCAAGCAACCTGATCGAGAAAGAAGGAGAACCCTGTTTGAATATTGCCGGCGTCATTTTTGACTGCGACGGAACCCTGGTTGACAGCGAGCGGCTCGCCGCCGGCTTGCTACGCGACATCCTTAACAAACACCAGGTGTTGCTGACCGTTGACGAAGTGCTGCAACGCTTTCGTGGCGTGCAGTTTGCGCTGTGCCTGGAAGGCCTGTGCCGCGACTATCCGTGGCTGCCCAGCGACGACATCGAAACCGAATTCCGCGCGCGCACCCTGCCGCTGCTGAGGGAGCGGCTGGAAGAAATGCCCGGCGCGGTCGAGTTCGTGCGCAACCTGTCGCTGCCTAAATGCGTCGCCTCCAACGGCCCGCGCAGCAAGATCGAAACCTGTCTGAGCACCGTTGGCCTGCTGGACGTGTTCCATGGCCTGATCGTCAGTGCCTATGAAGTGCAATCGTGGAAACCGTCCCCGGTGCTGATCGAACACGCTGCAGAATTGCTGGGCCTGCCGCCGACTCAGTGCCTGCTGGTGGAAGACAGCATTCCGGGCGTCGAGGCCGGGCTGGGTGCCGGTGCGCAGGTGGCGGGCTATGGCGACACGGATTTCTCGGCCTTCATGGGGAATGCCAACTTCCATCGCGTCAAAGATTTTGGTGAATTGAAGGAATTGGTACAGCGCATCAGTTGATCGACCGGCCATCCATCCGATCGGCCCTTGTTCATCCCCGGACAACTCGATACTGTACATAAAAACAGTATCGAGAAAATCCATGCAGCTGATCGACAAGCTGAGCATCCTCGCCGACGCGGCCAAGTACGACGCTTCCTGCGCCAGCAGTGCCGCACCCAAGCGCAGTTCCGAGGGCAAATCCGGCCTCGGATCGAGCACCGGCATGGGCATCTGCCACAGTTACACCCCTGACGGGCGCTGTGTCTCGCTGCTGAAAATCCTCCTCACCAACTTCTGTCTGTACGATTGCCAGTACTGCGTCAATCGCCGGTCCAGCGACGTGCCCCGCGCACGCTTCAGCCCCGAAGAAGTGGTCACGCTGACCATGGATTTCTACCGCCGCAACTGCGTCAGCGGTTTGTTTCTCAGTTCCGGGATCATCCGCTCGGCGGACTACACCATGGAACAGCTGATTCGCGTGGCCAAACTGCTGCGTGAAGACCACGAGTTCCGTGGCTACATCCACCTGAAGACGATCCCCGAAGCCGATCCCGCGCTGATCGAAGAGGCCGGCCGCTACGCCGATCGCCTGAGCGTCAACATCGAGCTGCCGACCCAGCTGGGCCTGCAGACCCTCGCGCCGGAAAAGGAAATGGGCTCGATCAAGCAGGCCATGCAAACCATCTACACCGGCCAGCAAACCATTCTCAACGAGCCGCGGGCGCCGAAATTCACGCCGGCCGGCCAAAGCACGCAGATGATTGTCGGTGCCGACGAAACCGATGACAGCACCATCCTGCACACCGCTCAATCGCTGTACGGCGACTTCCGCCTCAAGCGCGTCTACTACTCCGCGTTCAGCCCGATTCCCAATAGCCCGAAAAGCGTGCCCCACGCCGCGCCGCCGTTGATGCGCGAGCACCGGCTCTATCAGGCCGACTTCCTGCTGCGCAGTTATGGCTACAGCGCCAACGAGTTGCTCCAAGGCCCGGGGCATCTGGCCCTGGACATCGACCCGAAACTGGCCTGGGCGCTGGAGCACCGCGACATCTTCCCGCTGGACCTCAACCGCGCGGAGCCGGCGATGATTGCGCGGATCCCAGGCATCGGCATCCGCACCACCAAGCGTCTGGTCGAGTTGCGCCGCCAACGCCGCATCCGATACGAAGACCTGACCCGCCTGCGCTGCGTGCTGGCCAAGGCCAAGCCGTTCATCATCACCAGCGACTACCATCCGCGCCAAGCCGAGAGCTCAAGCATCGATCTGCGCGAGCAACTGCGGGACAAACCGCAGCCGCAACAAATGGCGCTGTGGGGATGATCATTCTCGATTGCGCCGACTCATTCGACACCTGGCGGCAGCAGGCGCGCTGGCTGATGAGCCATCAGATCAACCCGGATCAGGTCAGCTGGAGCGTGCAGCAGGACGCTGACCTGTTTGCCAGCGACACCGATTACCCCGACGAACCCGGTCCGTTCCGCGCGCGCATTCCCCTTGAATTGCTTGAACTGCTGCAAAACGCGGCGCAATTCTGCGGTGATCAGCGCTGGACGCTGCTGTATGAAGTGTTATGGCGCGTGAGCCACGGTGATCGCACGGCCATGCTGGCCGGCGACAAACTGGGCAGCGAACTGCACCGGCGCCTGAAACAGGTCAGCCGTGAAGCCCATCATCTGCATGCATTCTTGCGCTTCGTAGCGCTGCCGGTGATCGAAAATGCCGAAGACGTCGCGGCCAAGGCGGCGTTGCTGGAGATGACCTGCCTGCCGGAATACGTCGCGTGGCACGAGCCCGCCCATGACATTCTGCGCACCGCCAGTGAGCATTTCATCGGGCGCATGGGTCGTCATCGCTGGATGATCGCGACGCCCAAGGACGGCGTGTTCTATGACGGCAAACAGCTGATTCATCAGCCGGTGTGCCCGGAGGCGTGGCAGTCGCTGGCGCGCAATGCCGACGATCCCCATGGCAATCTCTGGTTGACCTACTACAGCCACATCTTCAATCCGGCGCGGCTCAATCCGAAAGTCATGCAGGGCCATCTTCCGGCGCGGTTCTGGAAAAATCTGCCGGAAGGGCCGCTGATTCCGGCGTTGATCAGCGAGGCACGCACCGGCGGGCAGCGTGATGGTCAGGCGCGGGAGATTGCCGAGCGACGCGGCAAAGTGATTCGTGGCAAGCCCACGCCCTCACCCGCGGCGGACGCCCAGTAGGCAGCGCGGGTGGGCTCAGGTTCTCGATGAGCCTTACTGATCCAGGGTGTTGGCGGGTTCGAACTCGCGATGGGCCGCGGTCTGCATCCCGGCGGTGCTGGTCGGCGAGCCCAGGGCGGTGCCGAAAAAGCGCACGGCTTCCGTGCTCAGGTCGCGGTGAATGCTTTCGCGGTTGACGCCAATGGCGTCGGTGCACAGCCCGGGCTGGGTGGCGCGTTGCTCGTCATCACAGGGCGCCATGAACACAAAGTGCCCTGCCCCGGCGAACAGTTTGAAATCCGAGACATCGGGCAGCTTGCGCGCCAGCGCTTCGGCGTTCTTGTCGATGGCGAGCAGTTCGTCGCCGTCGCCGCTGTACAGCAACACCGGCACGTGCACATCCGCCAGGGTCTGCCGACCGAACATCAATCCCAGCGGCGCCATCAACATCAACGCGCCAACCCGGGGATCGGCCTGGGCGTGCAGGTCATCACGGTCCGCCACCAGTTCGCCCTGGGTCTTGCAGGCATCCCGGTCCTGGGGGCGCTCGGTGCAGTAATGGCGCAGACGCTGCAGATCAGGCTGGGCACCGGCGAGAATCAATGCCGTTTCGCCACCCGCCGAATAACCGATCACCCCGACCCGGCGCGCGCTGATGTACGGCGACAGCATCGGGTCGATCAATGCGGCACTGATGGCTTCGGATATTTGCAGCGGGCGCCCGTAGAGATTGCTCAGGCTGCCCAGACGGCTGTGGTCCATGTAGTTGTCGCCCGGATGGAACACCGCCACGACGACAAACCCCTTGCGCGCCAATGACGTCGCCAGATCATGTTGCGCCAGCGGCGTGCCGGTGTTGCCGTGGGACAGCATCAGCAGCGGGAAACGGCCCATGGCAATGGTCGCGTCTTCCGATGCTTCAATCGGATAACCCTGAACGCGGGTGACGTGCTCATCGTCGGTGGAGGGGTAAAAGGCGTAGGCGTGCATGGGCCGGGAATCCAGCGGATCGAGAAACGTCAGTTCGTGAAAGCCCACGCTCCAGCTCTGCAGCTCACTGGCCTGCACCGAAATCAGGCTGCCCAGCAGGCTGATCATCATCACTGCACAAAGACGCATCATTGCAATGCCCCTCACCTTATCAACCCATGCCTGGCCATTCAGACGCTCAAGGGCCAAAGCCCCGCGAAAACGGCGTCTGTCGCTATCTGACCCGTGGGGTTCGATAACATTCCGAAACGTTTGAGGATCAATGGTGCACAAGGCGGGCCAAGCTCGATGAATTGAAGACGTCGGCCGCCGTTTGACGCAGAACCGACCGGATGGGCCGGCATTCTACGGTGCTTCGAAGAGGTTACGCGCAAAGAAGTCATAAAGGCTGTCGCGGGGCTGAACGTGCGGCCGCAAAACGACGAAAGCCCCGTCAAAAGACGGCGTGCAGGCCGGTGATGACAGGGCTTTCGAGTGTAACTTTTTTATCGCTTCGAGCCCCTCGCGGGAACGCTCGACGGGTCGGGCTTACGCGAACAGCGTTTCGCTGATGGTCTTCTGCGCGGCAGCCATGGCAGCGGCACGGGGCTCGTCGCCATAAGCCAGACCTTCGGCGACGACAAAGTGCAGGTCGGTGATGCCAATGAAACCGAACACCACCTTGAGCAAGTCGTCATGGCCGGCACCGCTTGGCAGGCCCTGATGCAGACCGCCGGTGGTCGACACGACGATCACTTTCTTACCCTTGCACAGCCCTTCCGGACCGGCTTCGGTGTAGCGGAAGGTGCGGCCGGCCACACAGATGCGGTCAATCCACGCCTTCAACTGGCTCGGGATGCTGAAGTTGTACATCGGCGCACCGATGACCACCACGTCCGACGACAGAAACTCTTCCAGCGTCGCTTCGTTGGTTTCCACTTCCAGCCTCTGCGCCGCGTCACGCCCTTCCACCGGCGTACCGGCAGCGGCCAGCGTGGCGCCGGAGAAATGATTGAGTGGCTCATTCGCCAGATCGCGGTACACCACCTGAGTATCAGGGGTGATAGCGGTAAAAGACTGAACGACACTGCGGCTCAACTGACGCGAAGCGGAGTGATCGCCGAGGATGCTGGAATCGATGTGCAAGAGTTTCATAAAGTGCTTCCCAAGGTGAGAATCGCCGCCTGGCGATCAAGTGGCGTCATCCTACCCTGTGAGGTAATGCGTGATTAGAGGGTGCAAACGCGATAGATCGTCCCACTTACAGGACAATCAGAAATGTGCGATCGATGTTGGTTCGAGGCATCTGCGGAAAATCCCGACATGGATAGCGTTCATTCCGGCCCCTTCCCGGCTAAAGCCGGTCCCACTAAAAGCACCGCATGCAGTCATTGAGATTGGCGGCGCACTTTGTGGGACCGGCTTCAGCCGGGAAGCTTTTGCCGTTGCTTTTGATCTTCTACGCAGCAAGTCCAGGCGACGACAATCGCGACTTGGGTGCAGGCTGAACGCAGGTCTCGCGGAGTGGGCCGAGCGGCATGGATGCCGCGAGAGCCGCCCCCCGCCATGGATGCCGGATGGCGGCGGGCC
>NZ_JASCOY010000015.1:0-83991 GCF_029960075.1 Pseudomonas sp. PS02290 | reverse complement strand
GTGTAGGAGTGAGCTTGGTCGCGATTGCGGTCAGTCAGGCACCCATTATGTTGGATGTGCCGATTTCATCGCGAGCAAGCTCACTCCTACAACTGATCGCCCCCGCGTGGAGCGGGACCAATTTTTTGCCCTGCGGCGGGTGGCAGTGCCTTAGCGAGCCTGGCGCTGTTGCAGCAGCAGGTTGCTGAAACCGCCACCTGCCAACTGCTTCTGCGCTGTGGTCAGCTGTTCGCGGTTGCTGAACGGGCCGACCAGCACGCGGTACCAGGTTTCATCCTTCACCGTGCCTGACTCCACGGTCGACGTTTGCCCCAGCAGAATGATCTGCGCGCGCACCTTCTCGGCGTCGGCCTGCTTGCGGAACGAGCCTGCTTGCAGGAAAAACGTCGTCACCGCCGCCGGCTTGGTCACCGGAGGCGCTGGCGGTGGCGTCAGACCGCTGAGCGCCGCCTGGGCGCGAGCGGTGTCGATCTTCGCGGCCACTTCAGGCGTAACCGGCGTGCTTGGCGCAACGACCGGTGGCGTCTTCTCCGGCACTGCTTCGTTCGGCACGATGACTTCCGACTCAGGCAACAGCGTGTAGAAGTCGTATTTCGGCTTCACAGGCGCGGTCGGGCTGGGCGGCGTCTTGTTTGCTTCGGCAATCTTCGCGGCCTTGGCTTCAGCCTTGACGCGCTTGATGTCGTCGCCGCTGCCGGGTTCGAGCTTCATCAGGAAAACAACGAACGCGCCGACGGTCAGGCCGATCGCCATCCACACCCAGCCCGGAATCGGCTTCTTGGCGGGTGCCTGATACCGGCTGGCGCCGCGCTTGGGAGCAGGTTTCTTTTTAACGGCCAACTTACATACGCTCCAGAGTGTCCAGACCCAGCAACTGCAGGCCTTGCTTGAGGGTGCGACCGGTCAGGGCGGCGAGGCGCAGACGGCTTTGCTGTTGTTCAGGGTTTTCCGCCGCCAGGATCGGGCAGTTCTCGTAGAAACTGGAGAACAGGCCGGCGAGGTCATACAGATACGCGCAGAGCACGTGAGGTGTGCCCTTGTCGGCAACGGTGTTCACGGTCTCGCCGAACTGCGCCAGGCGCGCGGCCAGGTCTTGCTCCTGGGCGGCGTCCAGGATGATTTGGCCCTCGCTCGCGTTGAAGCTTTCGCCCTTTTCTTCGAGCTTGCGGAACACGCCGGCCACGCGGGTGTAGGCGTACAGCAGATAAGGCGCGGTGTTGCCTTCGAAGCTGAGCATCTGGTCGAAGTTGAAGCTGTAGTCGCTGGCGCGATGCTTGGACAGGTCCGCGTATTTCACCGCGCTGATGCCCACGGCCTTGGCGATCGAGCGCAACTCGTCTTCGGCGACGTCCGGGTTTTTCTCTTTGACCAGCGTATAGGCGCGCTCTTCGGCTTCATCGAGCAGGTCGACCAGCTTGACCGTGCCGCCATCGCGGGTCTTGAACGGACGGCCATCGGCGCCGTTCATGGTGCCGAAGCCCATGTGCTCCATCTGCATGCCGTTGGTGACGAAGCCTGCGCGGCGCGCCACTTCAAAGACCTGCTGGAAGTGCAGCGCCTGACGCTGATCGACGAAATACAGCGCGCGATCGGCTTTCAGCACGTTGCTGCGGTAGCGAATGGCGGCGAGGTCGGTGGTGGCATAGAGATAACCGCCGCCGGCCTTTTGCACGATCACCGGCAGCGGCGTGCCTTCGGCGGTTTTGAATTCTTCAAGAAACACACACTGCGCGCCGTTGCTCTCAACCAGCAGTCCGGCCTTCTTCAGGTCGGCGACGACATTGGCGAGGTCGTCGTTGTAGGCGCTCTCGCCCATGACGTCCTTCGGCGTGAGTTTGACGTTCAGGCGCTCGTACACTTCCTGACAGTGGGACAGGGAGATGTCTTTGAAGCGCGTCCACAGGCTCAGGCACTCGGCGTCCCCGGCTTGCAGCTTGACCACCAGCCCACGTGCGCGCTCGGCGAACTCTTCGGACTCGTCGAAACGGCCCTTGGCGGCGCGATAGAAATTTTCGAGGTCAGCCAGCTCATCGCTGGTCGCCGGGGTTTCCTGCAGATAGGCCAGCAGCATGCCGAACTGAGTGCCCCAATCGCCGACGTGGTTCTGACGGATCACGGTGTCGCCAAGAAACTCAAGGACGCTGGCCACGCCGTCGCCAATGATGGTCGAGCGCAAGTGGCCGACGTGCATCTCTTTGGCCAGATTCGGCGCAGACAGGTCGACCACAACGCGTTGAACAGGGCCGTTCTTGCGCACGGACAGGGTCGCGTCGGCGAGGGCTTCGTCGAGGCGCGAAGCCAGGGCCTGGGTGTTCTGGAAGAAATTGAGGAAACCGGGGCCGGCGATGTCGACCTGGGTGATCTGCTCGTCCGCGGGCAACGCGGCGACGATTTTCTCGGCCAGGTCACGCGGCTTCATGCCCGCAGGCTTGGCCAGCATCATGGCGATATTGCTGGCGAAGTCGCCGTTTTTCTTGTCCTTGGCGTTCTCCACCTGAATCGCCGGCGTCAGCCCTTCCGGCAAGACGCCATCGGTGACGAGTTGGCTCAGAGCTTGTTGAATCAGCTGGCGAATGGTGTCTTTCATGGTGCTCTCTTTCGACCGCAAGCGCGGCCGCGCCTGGATGCGCGGGTGGAAAAACTGGGCATTATCCGTGGCCGGGGCCACCTTGCCAACCGCGCTGGATGCGCGGTCAACCGATGCGAATCAATAAAGGTCCACCGGATCCACGTCCAGCGACCATCTGACCTGGCGCCCGCTGGGCATGTTTTCCAGTGTCAGCAGCCAGGTCGCGAGCAGCTTGTGCAGCGGCGCGCGGGCGTTGGCCTGGACCAGCAACTGAGCGCGATAGCGTCCGGCGCGTCGTTCCATCGGTGCCGGAACCGGGCCCAGCAGCTCAATGCCGCCCAGCGCCATGTCTTTCAGCAAGCGCTCGGCTTCGGTGCAGGCTTCGTCGAGAAAACCCTCGGCCTGACCCGGCTTGTGCGCTTCGGCGCGCAGCAGCGCCAGGTGCGAAAACGGCGGCAGCCCGGCGGCGCGACGTTCGCTCAAGGCCTGCTCGGCAAACGCGAAATAGCCCTGTTCGGTCAGTTGAATCAACAAAGGATGGTCGGCCAGGTGAGTCTGGATGATCACCTTGCCCGGCTCTTCGGCGCGCCCGGCTCTGCCTGCGACCTGCACAATCAATTGCGCCATGCGCTCGCTGGCGCGGAAGTCGCCGGAGAACAGCCCGCCATCGGCATCGAGAATCGACACCAGCGTCACGCGCGGGAAGTGATGCCCTTTGGCGAGCATTTGCGTGCCCACCAGAATGCACGGCTGGCCTTTCTGGATGGTCGCGAACAGCTGATTCATCGCGTCCTTGCGCGAGGTGCTGTCCCGATCAACGCGCAGCACCGGGTAGTCGGGGAACAGAATTGCCAGCCGCTCCTCGGCACGCTCGGTCCCCGCACCCACCGGGCGCAGATCGACCTTGCCGCACGCCGGGCAATTGCGTGGCACCCGTTCGACATGGCCGCAATGGTGACAACGCAGCTCGCCCGAGCGCTGGTGCACGGTCATGCGAGCGTCACAGCGAGGGCATTCCGACAGCCAGCCACAGTCGTGACACAGCAGCGTCGGGGCAAAGCCGCGTCGGTTGAGGAACACCAGCACTTGCTGGCCCGCCGCCAGGGTCTGACCGATGGCTTGCTGCATAGGGCCCGAGATGCCGCTGTCGAGGGGGCGGCTTTTGACATCCAGGCGCAGGAAGCGGGGTTGCTGAGCACCACCCGCGCGCTGATTCAGACGCAGGAGCGCGTATCGACCGGTGTGGGCGTTGTGCAGACTTTCCAGCGAAGGCGTCGCCGAGCCGAGGACGATCGGGATGTCCTCCTGATGCGCCCTCACCAGCGCCAGATCCCGGGCGTGATAGCGCAGGCCTTCCTGCTGTTTATAGGAGCCGTCGTGCTCCTCGTCGATGATGATCAGCCCGGGGTTTTTCATCGGGGTGAACAGCGCCGAGCGGGTGCCGATGATGATGTCGGCTTCGCCATCGCGCGCCGCCAGCCAGGCGTCCAGCCGGTCGCGATCATTGACTGCCGAATGCAGCAGCGCGATGCGCGCGTTGAAACGCTGCTCGAAGCGCGCCAGGGTCTGCGGACCCAGGTTGATTTCCGGAATCAGCACCAGCGCCTGCTTGCCCGCTTCCAGCGTTTCGCGGATGAGCTGCAGATACACCTCGGTCTTGCCGCTGCCGGTGACACCCGCCAGCAGTGAGGCATGAAAGCTGCCGAAACCCGAGCGGATGGCTTCATAGGCGGCCCGCTGCTCAGTGTTGAGCGGCAGTTCCGGCTGCGCCAGCCAGTGCTCGTGCCGCTCGACCGGCCCATGACCGCGCACCTCGACGGTCACCAGTCCCTTGGCGAGCAGCAGATTCAGGCTGTCCCGGTTGAGCATCAGCTTGCTCAGCAACTGGTGAGCCACGCCGTGGGGGTGCTGGGCCAGGGTGCGCAGCGCTTCCTTTTGTTTGGGCGCCCGGGCGATGCGCGGGTCATCGACGCTGGCATCCGGCGCCGCGTGCCAGAAACGCTCCTGCCGCGCTTCCGCCGGCTCGCCCTGACGCAGCAACACTGGCAACGCCCAACTGAGCGTGTCGCCCAGGCTGTGCTGGTAATACTGGGCCGTCCACAGGCACAACTTGAACAGTGCGGGCGGCAACGGCGGTTCGGCATCCAGCACAGCAATGGCCGGCTTGAGCTTGTCGGCCGGCACGTCGCTGTGATCGACGACTTCCACCAGCACGCCGATCATTTCCCGACGGCCAAATGGCACGCGCAGGCGCATCCCCGGCTGCAAGGCACTGCGCGCCACACCTGCGGGGGCAAGGTAGTCGAACAGGCGGCGCAGCGGCGAGGGCAGGGCGAGGCGCAAGATGGCGTCGGGCACGCGGGGGATATCCTGTTACGGAGTATGACGAAGGGCGCGATCTTAGCAGACGACCGGCGTGAACGTTCCCTTGCGTGATTGGCGTTGTCTGTTAATATGCGCGGCCTAATTCCGTGCGGTATTCAACAATAGTGTTGGGTGGCGGCACGATAGCCTGAGGAAATACCCATGAAAGCTGATATCCATCCAGTTTACGAAGCCATTGACGCAACCTGCAGCTGCGGCAATGTCATCAAAACCCGTTCCACACTGGCCAAGCCTCTGAGCCTGGACGTGTGCAACGAGTGCCACCCGTTCTACACCGGCAAGCAAAAAACTCTGGACGTCGGCGGTCGTGTCGACAAGTTCAAGTCGCGTTTCGGTGCATTCGGTCCTACCAAAGCTCCTGCTGCTGCAGAGTAAGGTTGGCCGTTCTGGAGTCGCCGATGCGTTTCTCCAGGCTGCTTAAGAAGGCGTCCCTCGCGGGCGCCTTTTTTATGTCCGCGATTTGGCTTTCGACGGCCCAGGCCTTGTGCCCTGCGCCGCCGTCGCTGCCCGTGGTTCAGGTGCAGCGAGTGGTCGATGGCGACACGGTGCGCCTGAGCGATGGTCGCAGCGTTCGCATGATTGGCCTCAATACGCCGGAAACCGGCAAAAAGGGTCAGTCAGCCCAGCCGTTTGCAGATGTGGCGAAGCGTCGTTTGCAGGCGTTGATCGATGCCAGTGATGGGCAGGTCAGGCTGCGCGTGGGTGAAGAGCCGACCGATCATTACGGCCGCACTCTCGCTAACGTCTATGGCCGTGATGGCGCCAACCTTGAGGCGCAACTGCTTGCCGAGGGCCTTGGCTATCTCGTCGCGGTTTCCCCGAACGTTGCGCTGGTCAGCTGCCAGCAAGCCGCAGAGCAGTCAGCTCGACAGGCCGGCCTGGGTCTGTGGCGCAATTCGCCGGTTCAACCGGCCGAGCAGATCAGCACCGGCGGGTTCGCGCTGGTCAGCGGGCGCGTGACCAGCGTGCAGCGCAATGGCGGCGGCCTGTGGATCGAATTCGGCGATTCATTGGTGCTGCGCATTGCGCCCAAGCTGCTCGGCCAGTTCGACACTGCCGCGCTGCAGCGCTTGAAGGGGCAGCGAATCGAAGCCCGTGGCTGGGTGGTCGATCGTTCGCGTCGGGGCGGTCTGAAATCAGGTCAACCGCGCTGGATGATGTCGATCACTCACCCTGCAATGTTGGATACAGTTAATAAATAAATTGTAGACATTTTTGCTGAGGATTGTTGCCGCTCTAGGCCTTATGTTCTGCGGCTCTACGCTGAAAGTCGTAGATGCGGCCTCTTGACACAGGTGACCCGCCAGTCTTGTTAGGACTTTATGACTTGCGTATGCTCGGCGGTCCGTCTGTCCAACAGCAAAAAAGCGGAATGCCCCCCATGTCAGATTTGAAAACTGCCGCTCTCGAATATCACGCTCATCCCCGTCCGGGGAAACTCAGCGTCGAGCTCACCAAAGCCACTGCCACCGCTCGCGATCTGTCGCTGGCCTACAGCCCGGGTGTGGCTGAGCCGGTCCGCGAAATCGGTCGCGATCCGGAACTTGCCTACAAGTACACCGGCAAAGGCAACCTGGTAGCGGTCATCTCTGATGGCACCGCGATTCTGGGTCTGGGTAACCTCGGGCCTCTCGCGTCCAAGCCGGTTATGGAAGGCAAAGGCGTGCTGTTCAAGCGCTTTGCCGGTATCGATGTGTTCGATATCGAAGTCGATTCGGAAAGCCCGCAGGCCTTCATTGACACCGTGCGACGCATCTCCATCACCTTCGGCGGCATCAACCTGGAAGACATCAAGGCACCTGAGTGCTTCGAGATCGAAAAGGCGCTGATCGAGCAGTGCGACATCCCTGTTTTCCACGATGACCAGCACGGCACCGCGATCGTTACCGCAGCCGGCATGATCAACGCGCTG
The DNA here is from genome assembly GCF_029960075.1 of Pseudomonas sp. PS02290. Lineage (NCBI taxonomy): Bacteria > Pseudomonadati > Pseudomonadota > Gammaproteobacteria > Pseudomonadales > Pseudomonadaceae > Pseudomonas > Pseudomonas sp. PS02290. The sequence goes on along the minus strand of NZ_JASCOY010000015.1, from coordinate 77,125 downwards.
GAAATCGCTGGCAAAACCCTGGAAGCGGCGAAGATCGTCTGCCTGGGCGCTGGCGCTGCGGCCATCTCCTGCATGAAGTTGCTGGTGAGCATGGGCGCGAAGATCGAAAACATCTTCATGATCGACCGCAACGGCGTGGTTCACGACGGGCGTACCGATCTGAACCAGTACAAGGCGCAGTTCGCTCACTCCACCGAAAAGCGCACGCTGGCCGATGCACTGGAAGGCGCCGACGTGTTCGTCGGTCTGTCCGGTCCGAACCTGCTGAGCGCTGAAGGCCTGAAGTCGATGGCGGCCAACCCGATCGTGTTCGCCTGCTCGAACCCGGATCCGGAGATCTCGCCAGAACTGGCTCACGCCACCCGCAGCGACGTGATCATGGCCACCGGCCGTTCGGATTACCCGAACCAGGTCAACAACGTGCTGGGCTTCCCGTTCATCTTCCGTGGCGCACTCGACGTTCGCGCCAAGCGCATCAACGAAGAGATGAAAATCGCAGCGGCCAACGCTTTGCGCGAATTGGCCAAGCTGCCAGTGCCCCAGGAAGTCTGCGACGCCTACGGCGGCATCGCCCTGGAATTCGGTCGTGAGTACATCATCCCGAAACCACTGGACGTGCGCCTGCTGACTATCGTTTCCGATGCCGTGGCTAAGGCCGCCATCGAGAGCGGTGTCGCAACCCTGCCGTATCCAAAGCACTACCCGCTGAAAAGCGTGGATGACGTGTTTAACGGCTGATAGCAACGCCCACAAAAAACCCAGCCAAGTGCTGGGTTTTTTATGGGCGCTCGTTTTGCTGTCCGGCTGGACACAACACCTTTGTTCAGGATACGCAATCCTTGTGGGGGTGAGCTTGCTCACGAAGACGGTGCTTCAACCGCTGAAGATGCAGCGGATGTTCCGACCTTTTCGCGAGCAAGCTCGCTCCCACATGGACGGTGTTGATGCCTGAGGATCAGCCGCCTACTGATCTACGCCTCACTAGAACAAATCGATCGGCGCCGACTCGTCCGCCGGCAGCGGGCTGCCTGGAGGCGGGCTGCCGCCGAGTTCGTTCACGCTAGGCGGTGTGTCCTCGCTCTTGAACAGTTCGAAGAACGCGCCCGGCGTGCTCGGTGTGGCGGAGCGGCCGCTAACGGGATCGATGCGCAGGCTGAGGATGCCGTCCGGTTCGGCTTGAACATGGGGCGGTTTGTCCTTCAGCGCGGCGCTCATGTACTTCATCCAGATCGGCAGCGCGACCGTGCCGCCGAACTCATGGCGACCCAGGCTTTCCGGCTGATCGAAACCGGTCCAGACCGTCGTCACGTAATCCGCGTTATAGCCCGTGAACCACGCGTCTTTCGAATCGTTGGTGGTCCCGGTTTTACCGGCGATGTCCGGACGGTTCATCGCCAGGGCACGGCGGCCAGTACCGCGTTTGATCACGTCCTGCAGCATGCTGTTGAGGATGTAGACCGTGCGACCGTCAACAATCCGTTCAGCGACCACGGGGGCTGGCGCTGCGCCCGAGGCATCCAGCGCGTTCGGTACGACGTTGGCGGTCAACGGCGGGGTCTCTGGCGCTGCATAGGTTGATGCGCTGCTGATGGCCGCCTCGCTGACCGCTTTCGGGTTCGGGTCGTTGGCAGGCACCGTCGGCGGGTTGGCTACGAACAGGGTTTTGCCTTCACGGTCCTCGATCTTCTGAATGAGGTACGGGCTGATCTTGTAGCCGCCGTTGGCGAACGCACTCCAGCCGCCGACGATTTCCATCGGCGTCAGGGTTGCAGTGCCCAGTGCGAGGGACAGGTTGGGCGGCAAGTCCTGTTTGTTGAAGCCAAAGCGGGTGATGTAGTTGATCGCGGTGTTCACGCCCAGGCTTTGCAGCAGGCGGATCGACACCAGGTTACGTGACTTGTACAGCGCCTCGCGCAGCCGAATCGGACCGAGGAAGGTGCCGGTGTCGTTCTTTGGCCGCCAGACTTTGTCGATGGCCTCGTCGACGAATACGATCGGCGCGTCGTTGACCAGGCTGGCGGCGGTGTAGCCGTTGTCCAGCGCCGCCGAATACAGGAACGGCTTGAAGCTGGAGCCCGGCTGACGCTTGGCCTGCATCGCGCGGTTGTAGTTGCTTTGCTCGAACGCGAAGCCGCCGACCAGCGCACGAATCGCGCCGTTCTGCGGATCCAGCGAAACCAGCGCGCTCTGCGCCACCGGAAGCTGGCTGAACTTGAGCGAGTTGTCCGCCTGACGCTGCAGGCGCACCAGATCGCCGACATGGGCGACATCGCCGGGCTGCTTGGGATTGGCGCCGACGCTATTGGTGTTCAGGAACGCCTTGGCCCACTTCATGCTGTCCCAGGCGACGGTTTCTTCGTTCTCGCCGTTGCGGGTCAGGACGCGGATGCCGGTCTTGTCGACCTGAGTGACGATGGCCGGCTCCAGGCCGCTGATCGGACGCTGTTTGCTCAGTTCCTGCACCCAGCCCTCGCGGGTCAGGCCTGGGAATCGGCTCTCAGGCCCGCGATAGCCATGGCGCTGGTCGTATTCGATCAGGCCGTCCTGCACCGCCTTGTTGGCGTCTTCCTGCAGGCCGCTCGGGACAGTAGTGGTGACGCGGAAGCCTTCTGTGTAGGCTGCGCTGCCATAACGACCCACCATTTCGGCGCGCGCCATTTCAGCGATATACGGCGCGTTCACTTCAGGGCTCTGAACGTGATAGCTGGCGTTGATCGGCTCGGCAAGGGCGGTCTGGTAGGTGTTCTGGTCGATTTTCCCCAGCTTGAACATGCGGCCAAGAATCCAGTCGCGGCGCTCTTTGGCGCGCACCGGATTGGCCAGTGGGTTGAATCGTGACGGCGCCTTGGGCAGGCCGGCAATCATTGCCATCTGCGCAACGCTCAGGTCGCGGATGGATTTGCCGTAGTAAACCTGCGCTGCGGCCTCGATGCCGTAAGCGCGGTTACCCAGATAGATCTTGTTGACGTACAGCTCGAGAATCTCGTCCTTGGTAAGTTGGCGCTCGATTTGCAAGGCCAAGAGAATCTCGGTGGTTTTGCGCGAAAAACTGCGCTCGCTGGTCAGGAAATAGTTTTTCGCCACCTGCATGGTGATGGTCGAGCCGCCAGACTGAATGTGACCGCTCTTGACCAGTTGGCTGGCCGCGCGCATCAGGCTGCTCGGATCCACGCCATAGTGGTTCTCGAAGTTGTCGTCTTCGGCGGACAGCAGGGCATGGATGAAATTGGGCGGAATGTCGGCGAAACGGATGGGAGAGCGGCGCATTTCGCCAAACTCTGCAATCAGCTTGCCGTCGCTGCTGAAGACGCGCAGCGGGATCTGCAGCTGGATATTGCGCAGCGCATCGACCGATGGGAGGTTCGGGGCCAGGTAGAGAAAGGCGCCGCTCAGGCCGAGGAGCAGCCCGCAGACGACCGCGACGATGGACCACCAGACAAACTTCAGCAGGCGTATCAAGGCTTTTGGATTTCCAGAAAAAAGAATGAGTTAGACGCAGGCATTTACAAATGAACACGCCTTGAAGCTTTGGTACACGAAAAAAACGCTGGGCATTATAAGCATTTTTCGTCGTCGAGCGTTATTTGCGCTACTGTCAAGTCAGCCGACAGTGGCACTGGACTAGAAATCATCCGTAAGTGACGGAAACGCATAGGGAATCGGTTGTGTTCGAACTCTTCAGTAAGAAGGCCAACACCCTTCTGGGGATCGATATTAGCTCCACCTCGGTCAAGCTCCTGGAGCTAAGTCGTTCCGGCAACCGTTACAAGGTCGAGTCTTATGCGGTCGAGCCACTGCCAGCCAACGCAGTGGTCGAAAAGAACATCGCGGAGCTCGAAGGCGTCGGCAGTGCTTTGACGCGTTTGCTGGTAAAAGCCAAGAGTAACGTCAAAATCGCGGCGGTTGCTGTCGCGGGTTCGGCTGTTATTACCAAGACCATCGAGATGGATGCGGGGCTTTCCGACGACGAGATGGAAAACCAGCTCAAGATCGAGGCCGATCAGTACATTCCCTATCCGCTGGAAGAAGTCGCCATCGATTTCGAAGTCCAGGGCTATTCAGCCCGTAATCCAGAACGCGTCGAAGTGTTGCTCGCCGCCTGCCGCAAGGAAAACGTCGAGGTGCGCGAAGCTGCTCTGGCACTGGCCGGGCTGACCGCCCGCGTGGTCGACGTCGAAGCCTACGCGCTGGAGCGCTCGTTCGGTCTGTTGTCTGCGCAGTTGGGCCAGGACCACGAACAGCTGACGGTCGCCGTCATCGACATCGGCGCGACGATGACCACCCTCAGCGTGCTGCACAACGGCCGCATCATTTATACCCGCGAACAATTATTTGGCGGTCGCCAGTTAACCGAAGAAATCCAGCGCCGTTATGGTTTGTCCGTCAGCGAGGCCGGGCTTGCGAAAAAGCAGGGCGGGCTTCCCGATGACTACGTCATGGAAGTCCTGCAGCCGTTCAAGGACGCCGTGGTGCAGCAGGTGTCCCGTTCGCTGCAGTTTTTCTTTGCGGCCGGCCAGTACAACCGCGTCGACTACATCATGCTGGCCGGCGGGACCGCCTCTATTTCCGGTCTTGATCGGCTGATCCAGGAGCGCCTCGGCACGCCGACGCTGGTGGCTAACCCCTTTGCTGACATGGCACTGAGCGTCAAGGTCAACGCCGGCGCGCTCGCCAGCGATGCTCCCGCACTGATGATCGCTTGCGGTCTGGCCCTGAGGAGCTTTGACTAATGGCACGGATCAACTTACTTCCCTGGCGCGAACAGCAACGCGAGGAGCGCAAGAAGCGCTTCATCCTGGCGCTGGCGGGTGTGCTGGTGCTGGGCATCGGCGCCATTCTTTTGGCTGATCAATATTTGAGCAGTGCCATTGCCCACCAAAACGCCCGCAATCAATTCATCAGGACCGAAATCGTCCAGCTCGACGCGCGCATCAAAGAGATCAGCGAGCTCAAGGCACGTCGCAAGCAACTGCTGGAGCGGATGAAGATCATTCAGGACCTGCAAGGCAACCGGCCGATCATCGGGCGCATCTTCGATCAGATGGCCCGTACCCTTCCCGATGGTGTCTATTTCAACGACGTGAAGATGACCGGGCAGATGATCAGCATTTCCGGGGCTGCCGAATCCAATAACCGGGTTTCGGATCTGCTGCGTAATCTGGATGCGTCTGACTGGCTTGAGTCGCCGAGTCTGACCGAGGTCAAGGCAAACACTGCGGCGGGCGGCGTGGATCAGACCAACACCTTCCAGTTGACGGTGCGTCAGACGCAGCCGGCGGTTGAGGGGGTCAGGCCATGAACATGAATGATTGGCTCGATAGCCTGAAAAAGATCGACATCAACGACCTGGACATCAATAACCTGGGTTCCTGGCCCGCCGCGGTGAAGACCATTGCCGGCGCGTTGTTGCTGGCGCTGGTGTTGGCCGGTGGGTATTTCTTCTATATCCAGGACATGCAGACTCAGCTCGATCAGGCCCGTGGCGAAGAGACCGCACTGAAAGAGCAGTTCGCGACCAAGGCGTATCAGGCTGCCAACCTCGCGGCTTACAAAAGCCAGATGGTGGAGATGGAAAACACCTTCGGCGCCTTGCTGCGGCAGTTGCCAAGCGACACCGAAGTCCCCGGCTTGCTGGAGGACATCACCCGCACCGGTCTGGGCAGCGGCCTGGAGTTCGAGGAGATCAAGCTGCTCCCCGAAGAGGCCCAGCAGTTTTATATCGAATTGCCGATCCAGATTACCGTGACGGGCAGTTATCACGACCTCGCGACCTTCGCCAGCGGCGTCGCCAGCCTGCCGCGAATCGTGACCCTGCATGACTTCGAGATCAAACCGCTGGACGCCAAGTCCCCCGGGAAGCTGCGCATGAGCATCCTTGCCAAGACCTACCGCTATAACGACAAAGGTCTTCAGAACGTCGACACGAAAGGGCCAGCGAAATGAGGGCGATGCGTTGGTTGTGCGTCGGCGTCACGCTGATGGGGCTCGCGGGTTGCGACAGCTCGAACGAATTTGACGATCTCAAGCAGTTCATGGCCGAGGTGCGCGCGCGGCCGGTGGGCACCATCGAGCCGATGCCCAAATTTCGGCCGTACGAAGCCTTTACCTATGCGGCGGCCAGTTTGCGCAGTCCGTTTCAGCCGCCGATCAAGATTGATCTGGTCAACCGTCCAAAGGGCTCGCACCTGGTGCAGCCTGATCCGACCCGGGTGAAGCAGTTCCTCGAAGGCTTCAACATCGACTCCTTCGAAATGGTCGGCACGTTGAGCAATGAAACCGGCACGTTCGCGCTGCTTCGCGGGGCGGGTGGCGTGCATCGGGTGAAAGTGGGCGATTATCTGGGACGTAACGATGGCCGGATCACGGCGATCACCGACTCGGCGGTGCAAGTGATGGAAATCGTTCCGGATGGAGAGGGGGCGTGGCTGGAGCGCCCGCTCAGTATTTCCCTCAAGGAGCGCTCATGAAGACGGCAAGCAAGCGAAGCACCTTCGGATCGGCACAGTGGTGGAATGTGAACATGAACAGGATTCTCTCGATTATCGGCCTGTCGCTAGGGATGGCGATGCTTTCACCGGTTGTCCAGGCGGCTAACCTCAAGACGCTGGATGTGGCTGCATTGCCGGGGGATCGAGTCGAATTGAAACTGTCCTTCGACGGTCCGGTGGCGGCGCCGCGCGGCTACACCACCGAGCAACCCGCGCGCATTGCGCTGGACCTGCCGGGGGTCACCAGCCAACTGGCGATCAAGAGCCGTGACCTGGGTTCAGGCAACGCCCACAGCGTTGTGGTCGTCGAAGCCAAGGACCGCACGCGGGTGATCATCAACCTCACCACGCTTGCGCCCTACAGTTCGCGTGTCGATGGCAACAACCTGTTCGTGGTCGTGGGCCAGGGCGCTGCTGCGGCCCAGGGCTCACAGCCGAGCACCGCCATGGGCGCGGCGCGGGTGAGTGTGCCGAGCGGACCTGCCGCTCAATCGAAACCTGTTGCCCGCTCGTATGCGCCAGGCCCGCGTTCGGTGAAAAACGTCGACTTCCAGCGCGGCGAGTTGGGTGAAGGCAACGTCATCATCGAGCTGAGCGATACCGGCATTGCCCCGGACATTCAGGAGCAGGGCGGCAAGATCCGCGTCGACTTCGCCAAAACGCAATTGCCTGAACCGCTGCGCGTGCGTCTGGACGTGAAGGATTTCGCGACCCCGGTGCAGTTCGTCAATTCCAGCGCCACGGGTGACAAGGCCAGTATCTCCATCGAACCGTCCGGTGCGTTCGATTACTCCGCCTACCAGACCGACAACAAGCTGACCATCAGCGTGCGTCCCCTGACCAACGAAGATCAGGAGCGGCGTAACTCGGAAAAACTGGTCTACACCGGCGAGAAGCTGTCGCTGAATTTCCAGGACATCGACGTGCGTTCGGTGTTGCAACTGATCGCTGACTTCACCAACCTCAATCTGGTGGCGAGCGACACCGTTCAGGGCGGCATCACCTTGCGCCTGCAGAACGTGCCGTGGGATCAGGCGCTGGATCTGGTGCTCAAGACCAAAGGCCTGGACAAGCGCAAGATCGGTAACGTTTTGCTGGTCGGTCCGGCCGACGAGATCGCCGCGCGTGAGCGCCAGGAGCTGGAATCCCTCAAGCAGATTTCCGAACTGGCCCCGCTGCGGCGCGAGTTGCTGCAGGTGAACTACGCCAAGGCCGCCGATATTGCCAAGCTGTTTCAGTCGGTGACCAGCGCTGAATCTAAGACCGACGAGCGTGGCTCGATCACCGTCGATGAACGCACCAACAACATCATTGCCTACCAGACCCAGGATCGTCTGGACGAGCTGCGCCGCATCGTGTCGCAACTGGACATCCCTGTGCGTCAGGTGATGATCGAAGCGCGCATCGTTGAAGCCAACGTCGATTACGACAAGGCCCTGGGCGTGCGCTGGGGTGGTTCGAGCAACAAAGGCAATTTCACCACCGGCGGTAATGGCACGGTCTCGGGCGCATCAGCGACCAATGGTCCTTACGTGGACATGGGTGTGACCGACGCCACCTCGTCGATCGGCCTGGGCTTCCTGACCAACAACACGATTCTCGACCTTGAGCTGACGGCCATGGAGAAAAGCGGCAACGGCGAAGTGGTCTCGCAGCCGAAGGTCGTTACGTCGGACAAGGAAACGGCGAAAATTCTGAAAGGTACGGAAGTGCCTTATCAGGAAGCCAGTTCCAGTGGCGCGACCTCGGTGTCGTTCAAAGAGGCGTCGCTGTCGCTGGAGGTGACCCCGCAGATCACCCCTGACAACCGCATCATCATGGAGGTCAAGGTCACGAAAGATGAGCCGGACTACGTGAATACGGTGCTGGGTGTGCCGCCGATCAAGAAAAACGAAGTGAACGCCAAGGTGCTGGTGGCCGACGGCGAGACCATCGTAATTGGTGGCGTGTTCTCGAATACGCAGAGTAAAGTCGTCGACAAGGTGCCATTTTTAGGCGATGTGCCGTATGTTGGCCGCCTTTTCCGGCGCGATGTGGTTTCGGAGTCAAAATCCGAGCTGTTGGTGTTTCTCACTCCGCGTATCATGAATAACCAGGCGATTGCTGTGAGTCGTTGATTCTGTGCGAAATTTAATTCTTGTGGGGCCGATGGGGGCTGGCAAAAGCACCATCGGTCGCTTGCTGGCCAAAGAGCTTCGACTGCCGTTCAAGGATTCCGACAAGGAAATCGAGCTGCGAACGGGTGCCAATATTCCCTGGATCTTCGACAAGGAAGGTGAAGCGGGCTTTCGCGATCGTGAGCAAGCGATGATCGCCGAACTCTGCGCGCTGGATGGCGTGGTCGTGGCCACCGGCGGTGGCGCGGTCATGCGCGAAGAAAACCGTCGCGCCCTGCACGCCGGCGGTCGGGTGGTGTATTTGCACGCGTCGGTTGAGCAGCAGGTGGGCCGTACCTCACGAGATCGTAATCGCCCCTTGCTGCGTACGGCTGACCCGGCGCGCGTGCTGCGTGAGCTTCTGGAGATTCGCGATCCGCTGTACCGCGAGATCGCCGATGTCATCATCGAAACCGATGAGCGGCCCCCGCGAATGGTGGTTATCGACATCCTCGCCCTGCTGGCCGAGCTTCCTCCCCGTTAAAGCGCAGACGGAAATGCGCTATCCTCGGCGACCATAAAAAGTGGGGTCGCTACATGGCCTTGCGCCATAGCCGGTGTCGGCGTTTTTCAAGACCCGCACAGGCAACCAATTGTTAACAGCGTGGGGACACATGCAGACACTCAAGGTCGAGCTTGGCGAACGCAGCTACCCGATCCATATCGGCGAAGGCTTGCTGGATCAGCCCGAGTTGCTCAAGCCGTACATAGCCGGAAAACAAGTGGCGATCGTTTCCAACGCCACCGTCGCGCCGTTGTACATGGACCGCCTCACCCGCTCCCTCGCCGGTTACAGCGTCTTGCCGATCGTGCTTCCCGACGGAGAAGCCTTCAAGAACTGGGAAACCCTGCAAACCATCTTCGACGCGCTGCTCACCGCACGCCATGATCGCCGAACCACCGTGATTGCGTTGGGCGGCGGCGTCATCGGTGACATGGCCGGCTTTGCCGCTGCCTGTTACCAGCGCGGCGTCGAATTCATTCAAGTGCCGACCACGTTGCTGTCCCAGGTCGATTCCTCGGTCGGTGGCAAAACCGGCATCAATCACCCGCTGGGCAAAAACATGGTGGGCGCCTTCTACCAGCCCAACGCGGTGCTGATCGACACCTTGTCGCTGAACACCCTGCCTGAGCGCGAGCTGTCCGCCGGTCTTGCCGAGGTCATCAAATACGGTTTGATCTGTGACGAACCGTTCCTGACGTGGCTCGAAGAGAATGTGGACAAGCTGCGCGGGCTGGATCAGGCCGCGCTGACCACGGCGATCGAGCGCTCCTGCGCCGCCAAGGCTGCGGTCGTCGGTGCCGATGAGCGAGAGTCAGGCGTGCGTGCCACGCTGAACCTCGGTCATACCTTTGGCCACGCTATCGAAACTCACATGGGCTACGGCGTGTGGCTGCACGGCGAGGCGGTGGCCGCGGGCACGGTGATGGCGCTGGAAATGTCCGCGCGTCTGGGCTGGATCAGCGAGCAGGAACGTGACCGCGGCATCCGTATTTTCCAGCGCGCCGGCTTGCCGGTGGTTCCGCCGGAAGACATGACGCCCGAGCACTTCCTCGAGCACATGGCGGTGGACAAAAAGGTCATTGACGGTCGTCTGCGCCTGGTGCTGTTGCGTCGCATCGGTGAAGCAGTGGTAACGGACGAATATCCACAAGAAGTACTACAGGCCACACTGGTCGCGGACTACCGCGCCTTGGTGGATCAGCTTAGAGGTTAATGAGAAATCCATGACTAGTTTGCACGCCGATGAGGCCTTCCTCGGTCATTACCAGTTGAGTCATGACCCCTTTGCAACGCGGGTTCCCGGCTTCAAATTTTTCCCGGCACAGCGCAAGCCCGTGCTCGGTCAGCTGCATCACCTCGCGCGCTACAGCCAGCTGCTGCTGGTCGTCACCGGGCCTCAGGGCAGTGGCAAGACGCTGCTGCGTCAGGCACTGGTGGCGAGCACCAACAAGCAATCGGTGCAGAGCGTTGTGGTGTCGGCGCGTGGCGCCGGTGATGCGACGGGCGTGTTGCGTCAGGTCGCTCAGGCGCTGAACGTCGCTCAAGCGGAAATGCGCCCGATCCTGGCGCAGGTCGTGCAGTTGGCGCTGACCGGTCAGGAAGTCTACATCCTGGTCGACGATGCCGAACAACTGGGCGAATCCGCACTCGAAGCGTTGTTGGGATTGGCAGCAGGCACCCCGGAAGGGCGTCCGCATGTCTTCCTGTTCGGCGAGGCTTCGATCATTGATCGCCTGGATCAGCTGTGCGCCGAGAGCGGTACCGAGGAAGAACGCTTCCACGTTATCGAGCTCGCGCCGTATACCGAAGAAGAAACCCGTGAGTATCTGGCTCAGCGCCTCGAGGGCGCAGGGCAGGGCGTTGAGTTGTTCAGCGCCGCGCAGATCACTGATATCCACGAGCAGTCCGGTGGATGGCCAGGCGCGATCAACCAGGTCGCGCGCGATTCGATGATCGAAGCCATGATTGCCAGCCGCTCTGCGGTCAAGCGTCCAAGTATGGGGTTCAAAATGCCTAAGAAACACGTGTTGGCTTTGGGTGGGGTTGTTGTCGCAGCCGTTCTCGCGGCGTGGCTGATTCCAGGCCGCAGCAACGCACCTGCCACTGCGCCAGCCAACTCTCAGGCTCAACTGCCTCTGGGTCAGGGCCAGGCGCCGGCGCAACAATCGAACAACGGTGGCCCGGCCATCGAATTCGCCGGAAATTCGCAGCCGATGCCGCTGCCGATGAACGGCTCGCAACCGGCGACCCGCGCGCCACTGGCTGAAGCTGCGGGCTCGGGCGAAGGTGATGGCGAAGATGGCGGCCCGGCAGCCAACCAATCGCTGCAGCCACCGACGGTGACCACCACTGCGCCACCGGCGGGCGCGACGGCAAGTCCTGCTCCGACCATGGCGCAGCAGCCGGTTCCGGCACCGCGTCCGGCCCCGGCTGCCAAACCAACGCCTGCTCCGGCGGCTGCTGCGAAACCTGCGCCAGCGCCGACGCAAGTGGCCACCGCCAAACCTGCCCCGGCACCAGCGGCCAAGCCAGCAGCGGCGGCCGCAGCGTCCGGCGCTGCGGGCAGCGGCTGGTACGCAGGTCAGGCTCCGACGCATTACGTGGTGCAGATCCTAGGCACCAGCTCTGAAGCCACCGCTCAGAGCTACGTGAAAGAGCAGGGCGCCGAGTACCGTTACTTCAAGAAAACCCTGCAGGGCAAGCCCCTGTTCGTGGTGACTTACGGCAGCTTCGCTGACCGCAATGCGGCACTGACCGCTATCAAGGCCTTGCCAGAGAAGGTTCAGGCTGGTAAACCTTGGCCTCGTACTGTCGGCAGTATCCAACAGGAACTCGCCGCCGCCCGCTGATGACGCAGGGACCTTATCCAGGTCCCTCGCTTGGCCCTCCCGATATCATGCATGAGCGTGCTGCCAACGAGCAGCGCGCCTTGCGGTGTCTGCGTCTCAGACACGCATTGATCTTCGGGCTCTCATTGGTCAGACTCGCAAAAAAGCTCTGGCTAGCACGAGAATCGATATAAAACCTTTCATGAATGCGACATAAATTTGCGACACTTCGTCGTCAAATTTGTGAGGACTTGTGTCGCTGTGTACAATGACCTCCCTTTTGCTCCCGCAAAGCCGGCATACGTTCGGCGTGGATGGTAAATGGTTGAATTGAAAAGAAATTTGTCTCGTTAAGAGGCAGCCTGGTGAGAATGTGTCTATGAAAGCAGGTCTGTACCATCCAGAAGAATTCAAGGATAACTGTGGTTTCGGCCTGATCGCCCACATGCAAGGCGAGCCCAGTCATCACCTGTTGCAGACGGCTATCGAAGCCCTGACCTGCATGACCCACCGGGGTGGGATCAACGCCGACGGCAAGACCGGTGACGGTTGCGGGCTGTTGATGCAAAAACCTGACACCTTCCTGCGTGCGGTGGCCACCGAGCACTTCGGCGTCGAGCTTCCGCGCCAGTATTGCGCAGGTATGGTCTTCCTCAATCAGGACGACACCAAGGCTGAAGCCGCCCGCGAAAACATGAACCGTGAAATCCTCGCGGCCGGCCTGACCCTGATCGGCTGGCGCCAGGTGCCGATCGACACCAGCGTTCTGGGTCGTCTTGCCCTCGAGCGTCTGCCGAAGATCGAGCAGGTGTTCATCGGCGGTGAAGGCCTGAGCGATCAGGAATTCGCGATCAAGCTGTTCTGCGCACGTCGTCGCTCCTCGGTGGCCAACGCCGCTGACACTGACCACTACATCTGCAGCTTTTCCCACAAGACCATCATCTACAAAGGCCTGATGATGCCGCGTGACCTCACGGCATTCTTCCCGGACCTCAACGACGAGCGCCTGCAAACCGCGATCTGCGTGTTCCACCAGCGTTTCTCGACCAACACCCTGCCGAAATGGCCACTGGCTCAGCCATTCCGCTTCCTCGCCCACAACGGCGAGATCAACACCATCACCGGTAACCGCAACTGGGCCCAGGCCCGTCGCACCAAGTTCACCAACGACCTGATGGACCTCGACGAGCTCGGCCCGCTGGTCAACCGCGTGGGCTCCGACTCTTCGAGCATGGACAACATGCTCGAGCTGATGGTGACCGGCGGCATCGACCTGTTCCGTGGCGTGCGCATGCTCGTGCCGCCGGCGTGGCAGAACGTCGAGACCATGGACCCGGATCTGCGCGCGTTCTACGAATTCAACTCCATGCACATGGAGCCGTGGGACGGCCCAGCCGGCATCGTCATGACCGAAGGTCGTCACGCCGTTTGCCTGCTTGACCGCAACGGCCTGCGTCCTGCGCGCTGGGTCACCACCAAGAACGGTTACATCACCCTCGCCTCGGAAATCGGCGTGTGGAACTACAAGCCGGAAGACGTGATTGCCAAGGGCCGTGTCGGTCCGGGTCAGATCTTCGCCGTGGACACCGAAACCGGCCAGATCCTCGACACCGACGCCATCGACAGCCGCTTGAAGTCGCGCCATCCGTACAAGCAGTGGCTGCGCAAGAACGCCCTGCGTATTCAGGCGACGCTGGAAGACCACGACCACGGTTCGGCCTTCTACAACCCGGATCAGCTCAAGCAGTACATGAAGATGTTCCAGGTCACGTTCGAAGAGCGTGATCAGATCCTGCGCCCGCTGGGTGAGCAGGGCCAGGAAGCGGTCGGCTCCATGGGCGATGACACGCCAATGGCGGTGCTGTCCCGTCGTGTCCGCACGCCGTACGACTATTTCCGTCAGCAGTTCGCGCAGGTCACCAACCCGCCGATCGATCCGCTGCGTGAAGCCATCGTCATGTCGCTGGAAGTCTGCCTCGGTGCGGAGCGCAACATTTTCCAGGAGTCGCCGGAGCACGCTTCCCGCGTGATCCTCAGTTCGCCGGTCATTTCCCCGGCCAAGTGGCGCTCGCTGATGACCCTGGATCGTCCGGGCTTTGATCGTCAGATCATCGACCTGAACTATGACGAAGCCACGGGCCTGGAAGCGGCCGTGCGCAATATCGCCGATCAGGCTGAAGAAGCCGTGCGTTCAGGCAAGACCCAGATTGTCCTGAGCGACCGCCATATCGCGCCGGGCAAACTGCCGATTCACGCGTCGCTGGCCACCGGTGCGGTGCACCACCGCCTGACCGAGAAAGGCCTGCGCTGCGACAGCAACATCCTCGTCGAGACAGCAACGGCTCGCGACCCGCACCATTTCGCGGTGCTGATCGGCTTCGGCGCGTCGGCGGTCTATCCGTTCCTGGCGTACGAAGTGCTGGGCGACCTGATCCGTACCGGCGAAGTGCTGGGCGATCTGTACGAAGTCTTCAAGAACTACCGCAAGGGCATCACCAAAGGCCTGCTCAAGATTCTGTCGAAGATGGGCATTTCGACCGTCGCTTCGTACCGCGGCGCGCAGCTTTTCGAAGCCATCGGCCTGTCGGAAGAAGTCTGCGATTTGAGCTTCCGTGGCGTGCCGAGCCGCATCAAGGGCGCGCGTTTCGTTGACATCGAAGCCGAGCAGAAAGCCCTCGCTTTTGAAGCCTGGAGCGCGCGCAAGCCGATCCAGCAGGGCGGGTTGCTGAAGTTTGTCTACGGCGGCGAATACCACGCGTACAACCCTGATGTGGTGGCGACGCTGCAAGCCGCCGTTCAGCAGGGTGATTACAGCAAATTCAAGGAATACACAGCGCTGGTGGACAACCGTCCGGTGTCGATGATCCGCGACCTGTTGAAGGTCAAAGAGCTCGACACGCCGTTGGGCATCGATGAAATCGAGCCGCTGGAAGGTATTCTCAAGCGCTTCGACTCGGCGGGCATCTCGCTGGGTGCGTTGTCGCCGGAAGCCCACGAAGCGCTGGCCGAGGCGATGAACCGCTTGGGCGCGCGCTCCAACTCCGGTGAGGGCGGCGAAGACCCGGCGCGCTACGGCACCATCCGCAGTTCCAAGATCAAGCAGATCGCGACCGGCCGTTTTGGCGTGACGCCTGAGTATCTGGTCAACGCTGACGTCCTGCAGATCAAAGTCGCCCAGGGCGCCAAGCCGGGCGAGGGCGGGCAATTGCCGGGCGGCAAGGTCAACGGGCTGATCGCCAAGCTGCGTTACGCAGTGCCGGGCGTGACGCTGATTTCGCCGCCGCCGCACCACGATATCTACTCCATCGAAGACTTGTCGCAGCTGATCTTTGACCTCAAGCAGGTCAACCCGGCCGCGCTGGTCTCGGTCAAACTGGTGGCCGAAGCGGGTGTGGGGACGATTGCGGCCGGCGTGGCCAAGGCCTATGCCGACCTGATCACCATTTCCGGCTATGACGGCGGCACCGGTGCATCGCCGCTGTCGTCGATCAAATACGCGGGCTCGCCGTGGGAAATCGGCTTGGCCGAGACCCACCAGACCCTGCGCGGCAACGACCTGCGCGGCAAGGTTCGGGTGCAGACCGACGGCGGTCTGAAAACCGGCCTGGACGTGATCAAGGCGGCCATCCTCGGCGCCGAAAGCTTCGGCTTCGGCACCGCGCCGATGATCGCGCTGGGCTGCAAATACCTGCGCATCTGCCACCTGAACAACTGCGCCACCGGCGTCGCGACTCAGAACGACAAGCTGCGCAAGGACCACTACATCGGCACCGTCGACATGGTGATCAACTTCTTCACCTACGTGGCTGAAGAAACCCGCGAATGGCTGGCGAAGCTGGGCGTGCGTTCGCTGGAAGAGCTGATCGGGCGTACCGATCTGCTGGAAATCCTGCCCGGTGAAACCGCCAAGCAGCAGCACCTGGACCTGACGCCGCTGCTGGGCAGCGACCACATTCCGGCCGACAAACCGCAGTTCAGCCAAGTGGACCGCAACCCGCCGTTCGACAAGGGCCTGCTGGCCGAGAAGATGGTCGAACTGGCGATCTCCGCCATTCAGACCAAGAGCGGTGGCGACTACGAACTGGACATCTGCAACTGCGACCGCTCCATCGGCGCGCGGATTTCCGGCGAGATCGCCAAGCTGCACGGCAACCAGGGCATGAACGATGCGCCGGTGACGTTCCGCTTCAAGGGCACGGCCGGGCAGAGCTTTGGTGTGTGGAACGCCGGCGGCCTGAACATGTACCTGGAAGGCGACGCCAACGACTACGTCGGCAAAGGCATGACCGCCGGCAAGCTGGTCATCGTGCCGCCAAAAGGCAGCCCATTCAAAACCCAGGACAGCGCCATCATCGGCAACACCTGCCTGTACGGCGCGACCGGCGGCAAGCTGTTCGCGGCGGGTACGGCGGGCGAGCGTTTCGCAGTGCGTAACTCCGGCGCCCACACCGTTGTGGAAGGCACGGGCGACCACTGCTGCGAATACATGACCGGCGGTTTCGTCTGCGTGCTGGGCAAGACCGGCTACAACTTCGGCTCAGGCATGACCGGCGGCTTCGCTTACGTGCTCGATCAGGACAACACCTTTGTTGACCGGGTCAATCACGAGCTGGTCGAGATTCAGCGCATCAGCGGTGAAGCGATGGAAGCCTATCGCAGCCACCTGGAGCGCGTGCTGGCCGAATACGTGACCGAAACCGACAGCGAATGGGGCCGCAACCTCTGGGAAAACCTGGACGACTACCTGCGCCGCTTCTGGCTGGTGAAGCCGAAGGCCGCGAGCTTGAAGTCGCTGTTGTCCAGCACCCGCGCGAATCCGCAGTAAAGCAGCTGCGAGCGGCACGCTTCAAGCCGCACGCTAACGGCAGCGCGCGAGTGCCTGCGAACATGATTTTCTTGCAGCTTCAAGCTTGGCGCTTGAGGCTGTAGTCAGGAGTTTTAACACCATGGCTGAACGTCTCAGTAACGACTTCCAGTTCATCGAAGTCGGGCGTAAAGATCCGAAGAAGAAACTGCTGCGTCAGCGCAAGAAAGAGTTCGTGGAAATCTACGAACCTTTCAAGCCTCAGCAGTCGGCCGATCAGGCGCACCGTTGCCTGGGTTGCGGCAACCCGTACTGTGAATGGAAATGCCCTGTGCATAACTTCATTCCCAACTGGCTGAAGCTGGTGGCCGAGGGCAACATCCTCGCGGCCGCCGAGCTGTCGCACCAGACCAACACCCTGCCGGAAGTCTGCGGCCGCGTGTGCCCGCAGGACCGTCTGTGTGAGGGCGCGTGCACCCTCAACGACGGCTTTGGCGCCGTGACCATCGGCTCGGTCGAGAAATACATCACCGACACGGCCTTCGCCATGGGCTGGCGCCCGGACATGTCCCGCGTCGTGCCAAACGGCAAGCGCGTGGCGATCATCGGCGCAGGCCCGGCCGGCCTGGGCTGCGCTGACGTTCTGGTGCGTGGCGGCGTGAAGCCGGTGGTGTTCGACAAGAACCCGGAAATCGGCGGTCTGCTGACCTTCGGGATCCCCGAGTTCAAGCTCGAGAAGAGCGTGCTGAGCAATCGCCGCGAAGTCTTCACCGGCATGGGCATCGAGTTCCGCCTCAACACCGAGATCGGCAAGGACATCACCGTCGAGCAGTTGCTGGAAGAGTACGACGCGGTATTCATGGGCATGGGCACGTACACCTACATGAAGGGCGGCTTCCCCGGTGAAGACCTGCCTGGCGTGCACGATGCGCTGGATTTCCTGATCGCCAACGTCAACCGCAACCTGGGCTTTGAAAAGTCGCCGGAAGATTTTGTCGACATGAAGGGCAAGAAGGTCGTGGTCCTGGGCGGCGGTGATACGGCGATGGACTGCAACCGCACGTCGATCCGTCAGGGCGCCAAGTCAGTGACCTGCGCGTATCGTCGCGACGAAGAAAACATGCCCGGCTCGCGCAAGGAAGTGAAGAACGCCAAGGAAGAAGGCGTGAAGTTCCTCTACAACCGTCAGCCCATCGCCATCGTTGGCGAGGATCGGGTCGAAGGCGTGAAAGTCGTCGAAACGCGTTTGGGCGAGCCGGATGCGCGCGGCCGTCGCAGCCCCGAGCCGATTCCGGGTTCCGAAGAGATCATCCCGGCGGACGCCGTGGTCATCGCGTTCGGTTTCCGTCCAAGCCCGGCGTCGTGGTTCGATCCGCAGGGCATCCAGTTGGACAGCCAGGGCCGCGTCGTGGCACCGGAGCAGGGCCAGTTCAAGCACCAGACCAGCAACCCGAAGATCTTCGCCGGCGGCGACATGGTGCGCGGTTCTGATTTGGTGGTGACGGCGATCTTTGAAGGCCGGAATGCGGCTGAAGGGATTCTGGATTATCTGGGCGTCTGATGACGCCTGCGGTAAGCCACAAGCTAGAAGCAGACGCGATCTGCTTCTACTTGAAGCTTGCCGCTTGAAGCTTGCAGCCGCTCCATGCTGGCAGCTGCTTCCACATCTGTTTCGTTTCCTTCCTCGGCTCTCCCTTTCGTGAAAACGTCAGGCACCGCTACGAGTGTCATTTCTGACAGTTCCCAACACGATTCAATAAGTTTCTAATTCGGCAAGGTCTCGGACGCTAACGAGCCTTTCTGAAATTGAATGGAAGCACGGGCCGGTGTCTGGCGGCCTGTTGGATCACGGAGCGAAAAATGAACAAGTTAGTTTGCTGTCTTGGCCTCGCGGCTTTTTTGACCGGTTGTGGTGAATGGGCCGGTGTGAATGAAAGCAAAAAAATCGTCGGAGGAGAGCCAGCCCCGAGAGGGCAGTACCCGTTCTTTGCAGCAATTGTCAAAGAGGATGGGTCGCACCTCTGTGGCGCTGCATTGATTGCGCCGCGGTGGGTACTGACTGCTGAACACTGCATCGACGGCCAGGCTCCTCACTCCGTGAGCATTGGCCTGGAACAATACCGGCCGACTGTCGTCGAGAAGGACCGGGTCAGGATCCAGGCCACCTACGGGCATCCGCAGTTTGATCACAGCGGGCGATACGATATTGCATTGATCAAGCTGGAGCGCGCGGCCAACAGTACCGATTTCCTTGAGTTCGACGGGGCCGAGTCTGTGATGGAGCCGGGGGTTGGCTACCCCGTGACGCTGATCGGGTTCGGGAGAACCGAGACGGGATACGGGCCAGATGTGCTGTACCAAGGCCTTGGCGAGACGCTGGAGGACAAGGCGTGTATCGAAGTGCCTCCCGGCTACCCGGCCACCCACTTCGATCCATTGGTCAACCTCTGCGCCGGATACAATCAGGCGTCTGGCGATTCCGGAGGGCCTCTGCTCTACAAGTCAGGCAGCCACTACCTTGAAATCGGACTGGTCAGTCGTTCTTTGTGGATGAATGCCGGTCAGTACACCAGAGTCGCTCACTTCGCAGGCTGGATTACAAAGACGATGGAGGACAACCGATAGGTCGCCGATGTCGGAAAACCGGCAGGGCATTGATGCGACAAATCGCCCCGATAAATAAATGGCACGGCACCGACCGTGCCTTTTGCGTTGGTGTCTGAGAAAATGCCCGCACTTTTTTTCCGGATGCCGACATGACTGCCCTGAAGAACGACCGTTTCCTTCGCGCCCTGCTCAAGCAGCCTGTTGACGTCACGCCTGTATGGATGATGCGCCAGGCTGGCCGCTATCTCCCGGAGTACCGCGCCAGCCGCGCCAAGGCCGGAGACTTCATGAGCTTGTGCATGAACCCGGCGTTCGCCTGTGAAGTCACCCTGCAGCCCCTTGAGCGCTATCCGCTCGACGCCGCCATTCTGTTTTCCGATATCCTCACCGTTCCCGACGCCATGGGCCTAGGCCTGTACTTCGAAACCGGCGAAGGCCCGCGCTTCCGCAAAACCGTCACCACCCTGGCTGATATCGAAGCGCTGCCGATCCCTGACCCACAAAAAGATCTCGGCTATGTCATGGACGCAGTCAGCACCATCCGCCGCGAGCTCAACGGACGCGTTCCGCTGATCGGGTTCGCCGGTAGCCCGTGGACCCTGGCGACCTACATGGTCGAAGGCGGCTCGTCCAAGGACTTCCGCAAATCCAAGGCCATGCTCTACGACAACCCGCACGCCATGCGCCTGCTGCTCGACAAGCTGGCGCAATCGGTGACGGCGTACCTGAACGGCCAGATTCTCGCAGGCGCTCAGGCGGTGCAGATCTTCGACAGTTGGGGCGGCAGCCTGTCGGCCGCGGCGTACCAGGAGTTCTCACTGGCCTATATGCGCAAGATCGTCAACGGCCTGATCCGTGAGCACGACGGGCGCAAAGTGCCGGTCATTCTGTTCACCAAGGGCGGCGGTATGTGGCTTGAAAGCATTGCCGACGCCGGCGCCGACGCACTGGGCCTGGACTGGACCTGCGACATCGGCGAAGCCCGCCGTCGTGTCGGCAGCAAAGTCGCGCTGCAAGGCAACATGGACCCGACCGTGCTTTACGCCAACCCAAACGCCATCCGCCAGGAAGTCTCGAGCATCCTCGCCAGCTACGGCAGCGGCACCGGCCACGTCTTCAACCTCGGCCACGGCATCACCCCCGAAGTCGACCCGGCCAACGCCGGCGCCTTCATCGAAGCAGTGCACGAAATGTCGGCCAAATACCACCAGTAAGCGCTTTGCAGCTATGAAAACGCCCGGCAATTGCCGGGCGTTTTTATGTGGGGTCAGGCTGCGGTAATCGTCGGGGCGATATACAACGGCGTTATGGGCGGCTGCTCCCGATGCTCGGCCTGCCAGAGGTCGTGGCTCATCTGTACAGCTAGCCAAAAGCGAGCAGTGCTTAAACCTGCACGTTCCAGTCGTACCGCCAGATCTGGGCTAACCGGAGCACGGCAATTGATGACCCGAGACAACATTTCACGTGAAAAATGGAGCCGCCGTGCCATTTCGGCAATTTTGATGTTCATCTCCGGCAGCATCTCCTGGATCATTTCGCCAGGGTGGGGAGGGTTGTGCATTCTCATGCATGAACTCCTGTCAGTGGTAATCGAGATAATCGACAAGCTCGACATCGTTCTCGATAAATCTAAAAATAATTCGCCAGTTCCCGCTTACTGATACTGACCAATATTGCGTCAGATTGCCTTTCAATGGATGCAGCTTCAGTGCTGTTAAGCCCAGTTCATGGGGTCCTTTAGCGATCTCTAGCGCACCCAAGATAAATCGCAGGCGGTTTGCGTGAGCCGCGCGAATCCCTTGCGTCGTTCCAGTGTGGAAGAAAGCCCTAAGGCCCTTATGTTTGAAAGATCTAATCATAGCAGCAGAGCGTGAATCAATTAGTCACGCTTTGCTGTCAGGCGATGTAGATGCGGGGGATGTGAAACGATGCCGCGTTTTGTGTGAAAACGCCTATATCCATCAAACCTGCACATTCACCGCCAACGGCTTCACTTTCGCCAGTTTCAGCGCCACAGCGAGGGCGATCAGCAGGAGGGTGCCGATGAAGGCGCCGATGCCGTTCCAGCCGGCGTAGTGCCAGAATACGCCGCCGCCGGTGCCGGCGACGCTGGAGCCTACGTAGTAGCTGAACAGGTACAGCGACGAGGCCTGGCCTTTGGCTTTGATGGCGCGGCGGCCGATCCAGCTGCTGGCGACGGAGTGGGCGCCGAAGAAGCCGAAGGTGAACATCAGCACGCCGACGATCACCACCAGCAGCGGGGTGAACATGGTCAGCGCGACACCGACGAGCATCAGCACGATCACGGCCCACAGGACGTTACGACGGCCCAGTTGGTCGGCCAGTGCGCCGATCTTCGCCGAGCTGTAGATGCCGGACAGGTACACCACCGAAAACAGGCCGACCACGGCCTGGCTCAGGTTGTACGGGTCGGCCAGCAGGCGGTAGCCGATGTAGTTGAACAGCGTTACGAACGCGCCCATCAGCAGGAAGCCTTCAAGAAACAACCACGGCAACCCGGCGTCACGGAACTGCAGGACAAAGCCTTCCAGCAGGCTGCGGCCATTGAGCGGGCGGGCGCGGAAGTTACGCGACGGCGGCAGGATTCTCCAGAACACCCCCGCCGCGCCCAGCGCAATGATGCCCATGATGAACAGCGCCGTGTGCCAACTCACGTAATCGCTCAAGACCCCGGTGATCACCCGGCCGCTCATGCCACCGATGGCGTTGCCGCCGATGTACAGGCCCATTGCCAGGCCGATGTGCTGTGGGTGGATTTCTTCGCTGAGGTAGGTCATCGCGACAGCGGCCAACCCGCTCAGCGACAAGCCCACGAACGCCCGCGTGATCAGCACGCCCTCCCAAGTGGGCATCAGTGCGCTGGCGATGGTGAAAAGGGCGGCCGAGAACAGCGAGAACACCATCACCGACTTGCGCCCGAGGCGGTCGGAGATAGGGCCGGTGATGAGCAATCCGATCGCCAGCATCGCGGTGGACACCGACAGAATCATGCTGCTCTGGGCAGCGTTGATGGAGAAGTCCCGCGACAGCACCGGCATCATCGGTTGCACGCAGTACAGCAGCGCAAACGTCGCGAAACCGCCGGAGAACAGCGCCAGCACCGTGCGGATGAAAGCGGGCGTGTCCTTCTCGATGTAGGAATCGCCCAACGGGATGGCCGCTGTGGCGAACTCGGCAGACGCGGCGGGGGATGCAGCAGTATTCACGGGTGACCTCAGGCGGGAGAGCGGGGAGCAGTGGCAAAAGAATATAGCCGCCTAACGATCGCTTCCAATATATTGTTCGACCTGTTTGATAGGTTTGACGACCTAATGGAATGACTGTGGAATTACGACACCTGCGTTACTTCATCGCTGTCGCTGAAGAGCTGCATTTTGGACGCGCTGCTCAGGCGCTCGGCATCTCTCAACCGCCGTTGAGTCAGCAGATTCAGGCGCTGGAGCAAGAGCTCGGCGCGCGTCTGTTTGAGCGAACCAATCGAAGGGTGGAACTGAGCGAGGCGGGCCGGTTGTTCCTCGCTGAAGCCCGTCTGGTGCTGGCGCAGGTCGAGAAGGCCTCGGACGTCGCTCGGCGTGCGCAATTGGGAGAGCTGGGCGAACTGAAAATCGGCTTCACGGCATCCGCGCCGTTCACCTCAAGCATCCCGCAGGCCATCTTCGCGTTTCGCCAGCGTTATCCGGCGGTGCACCTGGCGCTTCAGGAAATGAGCAGTCGGGAAGTCGCTGAGCGGCTCGAGAACGAGTCGATGCAAGTGGGCATCATGCGGCCGCTGCCGTTGCCGGATTCACTGGTCGCCGTGGAGCTGCTGCACGAACCCTTGGTGGCGATATTGCGCTCGGACCATCCACTGGCCGAAGGCTCGGAACGCGGCATTCATCTGCGGGAACTGGCCAGTGAGCCGTTTGTGTTCTTCCCGCGCAGTTACGGCAGCGGGCTCTACGCACAGTTGCTGGATCTGGCGCGGGAGGCGGGCTTCAGCCCATTGTTTACTCAGGAGGCGGGGGAAGCCATGACCATCATTGGTCTGGTGGCGGCGGGACTGGGCGTGACCGTGTTGCCGGCGTCGTACCAACGCATGCGCATCGACGGTGTGGTTTACCGGACGCTGCTGGACGCGCAGGCTACGTCAGCGGTGTGGCTGGTGCAGCGCAAGGATCAGAAATCGCCCATGGCCAAGGCGTTTGTCGAACTGGTGACGCGCAAGGCGGGGTAACTGACCCAGAGCAAAGCAGATGGGGTTGTGGGAGTGAGCTTGCTCACGAACGTGGCATTACAACCACTGAAGATGGGGTGAATGTACTGACCTCTTCGCGAGCAAGCTCGCTCCCACACGGCCTGCGTCGCCCAGTGACCCGTGACGAATGCAAATCTGCAGACTCCCCATTGTTCTGACACCGCACTGGGCTGCGGCAAACGGCGCTCATGTGGGAGTGAGCTTGCTCACGAAGGCTCAGGTGGGTTCGCCGATGATTTGTCGGTTGAACGACCATTTCGCAACCTCCCTCCCATAGCGCAGCCATCCAAGCCAGTGAGCGAGGCAAGACGCCTCAACTCACTGGCAAAAACTTACTGCACCTTCGCCAGATCACCCTTCAACGCAACGCCTGCCATGATGGCGCCGGCGTGGCACTCATAGGTGGCCGGGTCTTTGCGTTCGATCTTTTTGTAGTAGCTGGCGATGTTGACCACCGCGTTGGCGCCTGCGCTTTTTGCGGCCTCGTTCAACTGCAGGATGGCGGACTGCAAGACCCACTCGCAGGCCTCGTTGTCGCTCTTGTTGAAGGCGTTGGTTTTCTTGTTGGTCACCGCATTGGCTGACAGTACCGACACCTTGCCTTTTGGCTGCACGCCAGCGAGGTAGAACTTGACGCTGCCGTCGAGCTTCTTCTCTTGGGTCATCTGTGCGACCACCTTGTCGAACGGCAGATACAGGGCCGTGTCCCGAGCCTGGCTGATGCCCGGCAGTGTGCACAAAACGACGGCGGCCGTTGCTGCCCAGACTTTCAATTTCATGGTTTCGCTCCTTGAGGTGGTTAACGGGTGTAGAAGATCAGTGATGTGCCCCGCCGGGAGCGTCTTCCGTTGCGCCGGCGGGTTGAACGAATTACGGGGTCAAGACCAACGCCGGAAGATCAGCGACGTGTTGACCCCGCCGAACGCAAAATTGTTGTTCATCACAAACTCGTGACTCATGTGGCGGGGCTCGCCGCGCAGGTAGTCCAGTTCGCCGCAGCGGCTGTCGACCTCGTCGAGGTTGAGCGTGTGGATGTAGCGGTCGCGGTTCATCATCTCGATGCTGAACCAGGATTCCAGCGCACCGCAGGCGCCGAGGGTGTGTCCCAAAAAGCTCTTCTGCGAACTGATCGGCATGCGCGAGCCGAACAGGCTTTGCGTGGCAAGCGTCTCGGCGATGTCGCCCTGTTCCGTCGCCGTGCCGTGGCCGTTGACGTAACCGATGGCCTCGGGCGGCAGGCCCGCGTCTTCCAGCGCCAGTTCCATGGCACGACGCATGGTCACTTGTTCAGGGCGGGTGGTGTGGACGCCGTCGGCATTGCTGCCGAAGCCGACCACCTCGGCGTGAATCTTCGCCCCACGCGCCAGCGCGTGTTCCAGCTCCTCGAGCACCAGCATGCCGCCGCCTTCGCCGATCACCAGGCCGTCACGCCCATTGTCGTAGGGACGCGGGCTGGTGTGGGGCGCATCGTTCTTCAGGCTGGTCGCGTACAGCGCGTCGAACACCATGGCTTCGGTGGGGCACAACTCTTCGGCGCCACCGGCCAGCATCAACGGCAGACGCCCGAACTTGATCGCTTCATAGGCATAGCCCACGCCCTGGCTGCCGCTGGTGCAGGCGCTGGAGGTCGGGATCAGGCGGCCGGTGAGGTTGAAGAAGATGCTGATATTCGCCGCCGTGGTGTGCGGCATCATGCGCACGTACGAGTTGGCATTGAGGCCTTCGGCGACGGAATTCAGCAACATGTTGCCGAACGCCTTGATCTCGTCGGTGCTGCCGGTGGACGAACCGCAGGCCACGCCCATGCGCCCGTCGCGAATGATCGGGTCGCCCAGCAAGCCGGCGTCACGCAGCGCCTGTTCTGCGGCGCCGACCGCCAATCGCGACACCCGGCCCATGCTGCGCAGCTGCTTGCGCGTCCAGTACGACGGCACCGCGAAATCATCTATCGGGCCGGCCAGACGGGTGTTGAGCTCGGTGAAGCGATCCCATTCGTCCATGCGCCGGATGCCGCTGCGATTGCCGCTGAAATTGGCCTCGATACTGGCCCAGTCGCTGCCCAGTGACGTAATACCGGCCATGCCGGTGACGACAACGCGTTTCATCAGCACAGGCCTCCATTGACGGCCAGCACCTGGCGCGTGATGTAGGAAGCTTCCGCCGACATCAGGAAATTCACGGCGCCGGCGACTTCTTCCGGCGTGCCCATGCGTTGCGCGGGAATCATCTTCATCAGTTCATCGACCGGCACGTTTTCGTCGAGCATGGCCGTGTCGATCAGCCCGGGCGCGACGCAGTTGACGGTGATCTTGCGTTTGCCCAGTTCTATTGCCAGCGCCTTGGCCGCGCCGATGACGCCCGCTTTCGATGCGCTGTAGTTGACCTGGCCACGATTGCCGATCAGCCCGGACACGGACGTGATGCAGATGATGCGCCCGGCAGCTCGGCGGCGGATCATCGGCATGATCACCGGATGCAGCACGTTGTAGAAACCGTCGAGATTGGTGCGGATGACCATGTCCCAGTCGTCATCGGTGAGCGCCGGAAAAGCGCCGTCACGGGTCAGGCCGGCGTTGCAGACCACGCCGTAATAGGCACCATGGGTTTCGACGTCGGCTTCGAGGATCACCTTGCACGCAGCACGGTCGGCGACGTCGAATTGCAGCACGCGCGCCTGACGCCCGAGCGCCTCGACTTCACGCTGTACAGCGTCGGCTTCAGCGCGGCCACTGCGGCAGTGCAGCACGATGTCGTAGCCGGCCTGGGCCAGGCGCAGCGCAATGGCGCGCCCGATACCGCGGCTTGAGCCTGTGACCAGAATTGATTCAGTCATTTACGGCTCCTTCGGCCAGATAGCTCGCCGATTGCGGCGGGCAATAAACATTGAGTCGGGCGCGGACCTGAATGCCGGCACCGCTCAGAGAGCACTCGAACACGCCCATGCCGCTGTCATCCTGCAAGGACCGCCGTGCATGGATGATCAGATCGCTGCCGACCGGGAAGTGCTCGACATTGCATTCGAATTTGCGCGTGCCCAGCAGGAAACCCAGCTCGACCGGGTCACCCTTCACCCGTGCCTGACAGCCGGCAAACGCCGCAACGCTTTGGGCCATCAGCTCGACGCCGACCCAGGCCGGCATGCTCCCGTCGGGGCCATTGAACAGCCCGCCGGGTCGAACGATGACGCGGGTGTGAATCTGCTCTTCGTCGAACGACAGCACTTCGTCGATGAGCACCATGTCGCCAGCGTGGGGCAGTAAATCAGCCGGCGGCCACGGGCATGAAGGTACAGCGGTCATGGGTGCTCCCCGATGATCAGGCTGACGTTGTTGCCACCGAAGGCAAAGGAATTGCTCATCATCCGGCGTGGTGAATCACGCAGCAGGGTGTCGTTTGCCTTGACCCAGTTCAGCGCGGGCAGGCTTGTATCGGCTTCGCCATCCCACACATGAGGCGGCAGCTGATCCTCGTTATTTTCAGGGGCCAGCGCCAGCCAGCAGAACGCGGCTTCCAGTGCCCCGGCGGCGCCAAGGGTGTGGCCGCTCATGGGTTTGGTCGACGAGCACGCTACGCCGTGGGGGAATATGGCGCTGACCGCCAGACTTTCCATTGCGTCGTTGTGCTGGGTTGCGGTGCCGTGCAGGTTCACGTAGGCGATGTCGCTGGCGGTCAGTCTGGCGCTCGTCAGCGCCTTGCTCATGGCTTCTTGCGCGCCGTGCCCGGTGGGTTCGGGAGCGGAAATGTGGTGGGCGTCCGAACTGGCACCGGCGCCCAGCAAGGCGATGCGATGATCGTCCGCTGGCTCGCGCGTCATCAGAAACAGCACGGCCGCTTCGCCGATATTGATGCCGTTGCGATTGCGCGAGAACGGGTTGCAGCGCTCGTTCGATACCGCTTCAAGGGACGAGAAGCCGTTGATAGTCAGCTTGCACAGGCTGTCGACGCCGCCGCACAACACCGCGTCGCACAGGTTCATGTCGAGCAGCCGACGCGCGCTGAGCAGCGCGCGGGCGCTGGAGGTGCAGGCGGTGGAAATCACGTAGGCCGGGCCGCTGAGGTCCAGCCACGCCGCGAGGAAGTTGGCCGGAGCGCTGAGTTCCTGCTGGCGATAGTCGTAGCTGTCCGGAAAAGTCTGATCGGCCAGGTAACTGGCGATCCCGCGGCTCGCTTCGTCGATGCCCGACGTGCTGGTGCCCAGAATCACGCCGATGCGGCCACGACCATAGCGGGTGATCGCCTGCTGAATGTCAGGCTCGATCTGGAGGGCGGCGGCAAGCAACAGCTGGTTGTTGCGGCTGCTTTGCTGGCCGAGCGCCGCTGGGATTGTCGGCAACAGGCTTTTCACGCCGGCCACGGGCAGCGAGCGATCAGGTATCCAGCCGCTTTCCGTGCGCATGCATGAGGCGTCCCCGGCGAACAGCGTCCGGGCCACGCTCTGGCGGTCGTCGCCCAGTGCGCAGATCAGCCCCAGGGCATTGAGGTATGCCGTCATTGACTCGCCTTGCCTTCGAGCGGGCTGACGACGTATTTCAGTTCGCCGCTTTCCATGCTGATCTTGAAGAAACCCTCGGAGGCGTAATCGACGATCCAGCGATCATCCAGACTGCGGCCATAGGGACGCAGCTCGACGCCAGGGTATTCAAAGCGCACTTCTTTCAGTGACGTCAGGGCAAACAGCACGGCCGCGAACAACTCGCGCGCTTCAGGATTGGGCGGCAGCAGACCATCGGCCTTCCAGCGATCTTCGCGAAGCTGCTGGCGCGCCACCGGAATACCGAGGGGGTCCATCAACGAGAACCGCAGGCCGTGGCGTTCTTTCTGGATCACCATCACCCAGTCCTGGCGCTGACCCGCCTGTTCGCGCTGCACGTGCAGCTGCACGGGGAATTTGATGTGGGGCGTTTGCGCGGGCAGCGGCGCGTGGCTGGCGCAGCCACTCGCCAACAGGACGCAGAGCAACAGAAAGGCGCGAATCATAAGGCTTTACCTTCTAGGATGGCCGAGAGAGGTTTGCGTGCGACGACATTGATCAGCGTCTCTTCACGTTCCCCAAAGGCCTTGGGTTTGACCAGTTTCAAACGTTCCAGCAGACCGAAATCTTTGGCCCGGCTCCACCAGAGATAGGGGTAAGAAACGTTGTGCGCAGTGAAATGAAAACCTTCATCGCTCAGCATGTCCAGGTATTGCGCGGCGCTTTTCTGGACGTGCATCGGATGACGGAAGAGCCAGCGAATCACCCACGTGTCGATGTAGGCCTCGGTGGACTCGGCGAACAGCAGGTAACCGCCGGGCTTGAGCACCCGATAGAACTCGGCGAGGGATTTTTCCTGCTCGACCAGATGATGGAACGTCTGATGGCAGAAGACCATGTCGACACTCGCGTCCGCCAGTGGCAAGGCTGCGCAATCACTGCCGATCAGCTCAACGTTCAAACCGCGACGCTGGGCTTCTTCAGCGCTGAGTTGCAGGCTGAGGGGGTCGGCGTCGATGCCGAAAATCTTCGCCGGATTGAACGCGCTATGCAGGTACTGAAACGACTTGCCCTGCCCGCAGCCGGCGTCCAGCACCACCGGGTTCTCAGGCAGGGGCTCACTGAACAAGCTGCGCAGGTCGTCGATGGCCACTCGCAAAACGTGGTGCTGCCACGTGTGACTGCGCAGAAACAGAAAGCCCAGGCGCGTTTCTTCAACGTAACTGTCGCTGAAGTACTGGCCGCTCATGGGCGAGGGCTCGCACAGATTTCGGCGAGCATGCGCAGGCGCCGCTTGGGCTCGGCGACGAACGGGTTGCGCTCGTCCCACGCGTAGCCGGCCAGGATCGAGCTGATCATGCGGCGTATGTCGGGGCGGCTGTCCGGATAGAAAATCACATCCTGAAAACTGCCCTCGTACCAGCCTTCGACGTAGGCGCGGAAGGTGTCCACACCGCGTTTCAGCGGCGCGGCGAACTCGCTTTCCCAGTCAACGCTTTCGCCTTGCAGCTGACGATGCAAAACACCGGCCGCCATGCTCGCCGAGCGCATGGCGATGGTGACGCCAGACGAAAACACCGGGTCGAGGAATTCCGCCGCGTTGCCGAGCAAGGCAAAGCCTTCGCCGTGCAGGGTTTTGACGTTGGCCGAATACCCGCCGATGCTGCGCGCCGGGGTGTCCCAGACAGCGTTTTGCAACACGCGGCTCAAGCTCGGGGTCTCGTCGATGAACGCGCGCAGGCAGGCGTCGAGGTCATCGGGCTTGCCCGCGAAACGCTCGGCAGACGCCACGACGCCGACCGAACAACGACCGTTACTGAACGGAATCGACCAGAACCACACGTCCTTCAAGGTTGGGTGAACCGTCACCAGAATCTTTTCGCGATCAAAGCGTTGGTCGTCGATGCGGTCTTCGACGTGGGTGAACACCGCCTGACGCAGAGGGAAGTTCGAGGGTGCTTCCAAGTCCAGCAAGCGTGGCAGCACGCGGCCATAACCGCTGGCGTCGAGCACGAACGTCGCTTGCACGCGGTAGGCCGTACCGTCTTCGCGCTGCACGTCGAGGGTCGGCTGCTCGCCGGAGAAGTCTGCGGCGGTGATGGTTTCCCGGTAGCGAACTTCAACGCCTTGGCGCTCGGCTTCGTCGGCCAGCAGTTTGTCGAAGTCGGCGCGCTGCACCTGAAAGGTGGTGGGCTTGCCGTTGCTGAAGGTGTCGCCGAAGTCGAAGGCGCTGTACTGCTCACCGCAGGCGAAGGCCGCGCCGTTTTTCATCTGGAACCCGGCGGCATTGACCGCTTCCAGCATGCCCGCTTCTTCGACGAAATCCAGGCAATGGGACAGCAGGCTCTCGCCGATGGAGAAGCGCGGGAATTCCTGGCGCTCGATGATCAGCACATCGTGGCCCTGACGTTTGAGTAACGCAGCAGCGATGGCTCCGGCTGGCCCGGCGCCGATCACGACGACCTGACGACATTCCATTTCAGCTATTGGCACAAGGTTTCCTTTTCGAGTGTTCGACGACATCGACGTCATGCAAATCAAGAGGGCGGTTCATGCCCAGGAGGGCTGGCAACAGGGTGGCGATCAGGCTCATGAGCATCAGCGCGAAATACAGCGACGGGCTGATCAGCCCCTGTTGCAACAGCAGGTTGAGAAAGACGATTTCGCTGAGGCCACGGATGTTAAGCAGCAGGGCTTCTTTCCAGCGCACGGCACCTGCAAACGATGGCGCCGCCCAGCGCACGCCGATCCAGTTGCCCAGCAGTTTGCTGGCGATCGGCAGCACGAGCAGCCCCAGCAGAGTCAGCCAGCCCAGTTCGCCGATGGCGCTGTGAATATTGATCTGGACGATGCCGAACATGAGGATCAGCGGGATCGCCACGTAGTGCTGCAGCGCCTTGAACCAGGCGGCTTTCAGCGGCAGCGCAAAGGGTTGCTTGAGCGCGTTCATGCACAGCAGATAGCCGATGCCGACGATGAGCGCGTTGAGGCGGTAGTGCTCGGCGACCATCAGCAGCAGAAAGAAAACAGCCCCGTAAACCTGTGGCTGGCGAACCCGCAGCAGCCGTAACAGCAGCGGCACGCCGGCGAGCAGCAGCGGGATAATCAGACTGGTCAGGTGCAGGCTGCCCTGGGCCAGCCCGAACAGCCCCCAGCAGGCCAGATCGATCAGGATCGCCGTCTGCACCAGACGTCGCGTGGCGTGCAGCGGGTAGCCGATGTGGTTGAGATAGAGATACAGCACCGGAATGGCAGTGATGGCGAACACCAACCCCAGCGCCAGGCTGCTCAGCCAGCTCGACGCCGGTAGAAGCCACACGGCGCAGGCTATGCCGCAGAGAAAGGGTACACAGAAGCTGGGCAGCGCGACTTTGAGGCTCTGCGGGTCGAGACGCACATCGATCACGTCGCTGAGGATATGCCCGAGCACGACCGCGAAACTCACGCCGTACAGGGTTTTCAGCCAGACCGGCGCGACCAGTTGCGCGCCGGTGAGCTGCCACTGCGGTTCGACGAGGAACAGCATCAGCAGCGGGATGGCAAACGTCGCCAGCAGCAATTGGCTGACGATGGGGATCAGGTTCAGTCGGGCGCCGAGCCGGCTGGCCAGCGCAAACAGCCCGAGCACCATCGCCCAGAACGCGACGGTTATCACGAGCGTTTCTCGTGCTGGTTGTTCGCGGCGCTCTCATCCTGACGCGCCGCATTCTCATGCTGACGCCCTGCCCAAGGCGCCAGAATGAAGCTGAAGGCCAGACCGAGGCTCACCGACAGCCCGAAATTGCTCACTGCCGGGGTGCTGGAGATCGCCAGCAGACCGAACGACAGCCACGTGGTCGCCGCCGCCAACAGCGTGCCCAGCAGGCTCACGGCCGCGCCGCCAATCTGCTCGCGCATGAGGATCGCGTAATCGACGCTGATCGCAGTGACCAGCAGCAGACCGAACAGGCTGAACAGCGTCAGCGGCTGACCCAGCCAGCCGAGGCTCGCCAGACTGCACACTGCCGCGAGCAGTGGCAGGGCGATCACCCTCAGTGCCCCGCGCAGACCGAATGGCAAAATCAACAGCAGAACGATCAGCACGCAGGACGCCAGCTTCAGTTCGGCGGCGCTGATCTGGGTGGCGGCGAACACCTTGTTCAGGTCGCCAAGGCGGTCCACCAACTGGACGCCCGGAAGGTCCTGCGCCTGCACGCGGAGCAGCGCCGCATCGTTCAGGCCCTGCAGGCTGACGATTCCGGCCACGCCTTGATCGTTGCTGCCCAGCCATAGCAGACGCCAGGGTTCGCCCAAAGGCCCGGCCAGTACATCGTCGATGCCTTGGACGGGAAGGGCGCGCAGGTTTGCCAGTTCGTTATTGAGCACTTCCGGCGGCACACCCAGTGCGAGCAACGGCTGCCAGTGCGCAGGCAGCGTGTCGAGGGCGGCGCGCGCAGCCTGTTGTTCGGCGGGCGTCGCCACCAATTGGTTGAGGGACAGATAGCCCTGCAGTTTGCCTTGGGTGGCCAGTTGATCGAGTCGCTGGCTCAGCGCGGTCTGACGTTCCAGTAATTGTTGCTGATCGGCGCCGCGCACCAGGAAGAACTGGCTGGTGGGTTGGTAGCCGGTGATGCGCGCCACGGAGCGCGCTTCGTCGGTCAGGCTTTGCGGCGCGGCGATCCATTGGCGGATGTCATTCTTGGTGGTCAATTGCAGCAGGCCGGCTGCGCAAAAAATGAGCAACGCCCCCAACAGCACCGGCGTGCCCACTCGAGTGAGCAGTCTGGCGCGTGCGTTCATCAAGGCTTCAGCGATCTTCAGCGGCCATTGCGCAGGCCGCAACTCGACACCGTTGAGCAGCGCCGGGAGCAGGCACACCGCCGTCAGATAAGCGCCGACCAGACCGGCCGCCGAGAACACGGCGATCTGGGTCAGGGCCGGGAAGGGTGTCCAGGCGAGGGCCAGATAGCCAATGCAACTGGTGGCCAGACTCAGGCTCAGGCCCGACAGCGTCAGGCGCAACGCCGGCCAGCTGCGCCAGGGTTTCAGGCTCCAGCTTTTGGAGAGGTAGTGCAGCGGATAGTCCACCGCCACGCCGATCAGGCTTGAGCCCAGCACCAGCGTCATGACGTGCATCTTGCCAAACAGCGCGACGCAGGCCGTGGCGCCGAACAGCATGCCGACCATCACCGGAATGAACGCCAGCAACACACGCCAGCGTTTGAACGCCAGCAGCAACAACAACAGGATGCCCAGGGTGGCGCCGCCGCCGACCCAGGTGATTTCCCGGGTGGCCTGTTGCTGGCCGTGGGCGGCGTACAACAGGCCGCTGGCCGCCAGCAATCGTGCATCGCTTGCGCTCGCCTGTTGGCGCGCTTCGTCCATCAGCGCGGAGACATGCAGCGGCAAGCGCATGTCGAACGCATCGGCGCGGGTGCGGGCGCGGAGCAGGACCCAGCTTTTGCCATCGGCTTTGGCGATCAGCGCGCCGCTGCCGATGTCCAGTTGCACCGAGCCGTGCATCGGCTGCCCGTTCTGAATGCGCCCCGTCAGCCCGAGCCAATCCTCCTGGCTGGGCACCAGACTGAAACTGCCAAACGGATCGAACAGGCTTTGCACGCGCTTTTGAATAAAGGCTTCCGGATGCTCGATGAGCTCGGAGCGGTCCTTGGGCGGCAGCATCGCCAGACGACCGTGCAGCAGTTGTTCACGCAGCGCCGGAAGATCAGCCTGCACGTTCCACTGGACCTTTTCGAAGAGCCCACTAGCCTGCCATTTGTCGCTCAACTGCCGCGCCAGCTCGACGGCCTTTTCGGCATCGGCGTGACCCACCAGCACCAGCATCTCGCGGTTCATCGGCTCCTGAATGCGCTGTTCGGCGCGCAGCTCCAAGGCATCCGGCGTGCTGCCGGGCACCAGTTCCATGAGGTTGGCCGACAGCGGCGCGCCATGACGCCATTGCCAGCCGGCGAGTGCGAGCACGGCCAGCAAGGCAATCAGGAAAAGGCGCGGCAGCAGGCGTTCAATCGGCAAAGTCAGCGCGCTCCGAATCGCTCAGCGGTTGGGCGCTGGAGCTGTCGATCATCTTCAGCAGCGTGCTGTCGCCCTGGGTTTCAAGCAGCTCGATACGTTGCACCAGTGCGCCGCCATTGATGTTGATCTGGTTGAACACCTGTTTCAGCAACATCGAGCGCGGCACCAGGGTCAGTTGCCAGGCCTGGGCGTCGCCGCTCAACTGCACGTCGAAATCACGCTGCAGGCCGCTGCTGTCACCTTGTAAAACGGCGAGAAACAGCCGGTTCTGCTCGGCGCCTGCGCTTTTGCCCGGCAGCATCTGCCAGCTGCCATCGGCATCGCGGCGGGCGATGCCGGCGGCGGTGATGCGGTAATCCTGTTTCAGCGGCGTATCGAGCAGCCACAGCAGACCTGAATCTTTCGCCAGTACGAAGTCGCCCTTGCTGGTCAGCGGCTGGGGCAGGGCGCGCAGGTGTTTTTCCTGCACGAAGGCGCCATGAATGACGGCAGGTTTGGCCAGTTGATCGCTCAGTTGCTGCAGATCGAAGGCGTGGGCCAGCGAGGTCAGCGTGAGCAGCATCAAGCTGAGGAGGCCTTTAAAGGCGCTCATTTCAAAGCCCTCTCGACCGCTTCCACAAACACCATGGGGCAGGCCAGTTGCATTTCGCGGGTGTTAACGTCGACGGCCACTTGCACGGTGCTGGCGCGGGTCAGGCGCTCGCCGGTCGCGATGTCGGTGATCAGATAATCGATCTTCAAGCGGTTCTCCCACTCCACGAGACTGGCGCGCACGTTGATGCGCTGACCGAACACCGCGCCGCGCACATAGCGCAGTTGCAGATCGATCACCGGCCAGGCGTAACCCGAATCGAGCATGTGCGTGTAGTTGTGGCCGAGCTTGTCGAGGAGCGCGCAGCGCGCCACTTCCAGATACTTCACGTAGTGCCCGTGCCAGACGACGTGCATGGTGTCGACGTCGAAAAACGGCACCAGGATTTCGGTGTCTTCGTGGATCACGCCTTTACTACGCATGCAGCCTCCAATGTTGTTCGGCGATGCGCTTCAAGCAAAGCCGGAGTTCGCCTTCCAGCGCGCGGTCTTCTATTACCGGCGGGAAGTCCTCGCGCAGTTGTTCGTGCATCGCTGCGAGAGCAGGCGGCAGCGGGCGCGCATCGGCATCGCGGCTGCGCAACCAGACGCCCTGATTGGCGGCGATCAGCGTGGCGGCGGCGACCTGCTCGGTCAGCTCCAGCACGCGGATGGCGTCTCGGGCGGCGATAGTGCCCATGCTCACCTTGTCCTGGTTATGGCATTCGGTGGAGCGGGAAAACACGCTGGCCGGCATGGTGTTTTTCAGCGCTTCGGCGGTCCAGGCGCTGGTGCCGATCTGCACGGCCTTGAAGCCATGGTTGATCATCGCGCGGTCCGCCGGGGCGCCGGACAGGTTGCTCGGCAGGCCGTGGTTGTAACGCTCGTCCACCAGCAAAGCGAGCTGGCGGTCCAGCAGGTCGGCGACGTTGGCAACGAGATTCTTCAGGCTGTCCATGGCAAAGGCGATGTGGCCGCCATAGAAGTGGCCGCCGTGGAGCACGCGTTCGGCTTCGGCGTCGATGATCGGGTTGTCATTGGCGCTGTTCAGTTCGATTTCGATGAAGCTGCGCAGCCAGTTCAGGCTGTCCGCCAGCACGCCGAGCACATGGGGAGCACAGCGCAGGGAGTAGCGGTCTTGCAGGCGATGCAGCGGGGCGGTCGGCGCGTCGATGGCCAGATCCTTGCGCAGCCAGGCGGCCACTTGCATCTGCCCCGGATGGGGTTTTGCAGCAAACAGGCGCTCGTCGAAATGCTCTGGGTTGCCTTGCAGCGCCACGACGTTCATCGCGGTAATGCGGGTTGCCAGTTGCAGCAGATAATCGGCACGGGCGAAAGCCAGGCACGCCAGGCCGGTCATGACTGCGGTGCCGTTCATCAAGGCCAGCGCTTCTTTCGGACGCAGCACCAGCGGGTCCCAGCCCAGTTGACGATGCACATCGGCGGACTGCCGACGCTCGCCGTTGAACAGCACCTCGCGCTCGCCGGACAGTGTCGCCGCGACATACGAGAGCGGCGTCAGATCACCACTGGCGCCCACCGAGCCTTCTTCCGGAATCAGCGGCAGGATGTCGTGGTCGAGAAAGGCTTGAAGACGCTCAAGCAATTCGACCCGAACGCCGGACACGCCGTGGCACAGCGAGCGCAGACGTGCGGCCAGTACCGCGCGGGTGGCCTGGGCATCAAGCAACTTGCCGAGCCCGCAGCCATGAAAGGTGTACAGATGACGAGGCAGCGCTTCGACGTGTTGCAGCGGTACCGCCACCACGCACGAATCGCCGTAGCCGGTGGTCACGCCGTAGATCACGCCTTCCTTGTCCAGCAGCGAATCAAGAAACTGCGCGCCCTTGGCGATGCGCTGGCGGTAGGCACTGTCGTTCTGCAACGCCGTCGGCCGCTGGCGGTTGGACAGCGCCAGTACGTCTTCGATGCGCAGGTGGCCTTCGCCGAAAATAATGGGCTCAGGTGCTTGGTTCGTCATCGGATTTCCAGAACGGGTAGAAGTTGAACCACTGCTGCGGCGCTTGCACGCAGTAGTGCGCCAGACGGTCGGCGTAGCGTTGGGTCCATTGGGTGATCACTTGCTGGCGATCGCTGCGCCGCCATTCGATGGCAGTGGCGAACGGTTCGAGGATCACCCGGTAGCCGGTCGCGCCCTTGAGGCAGAAAATCAGGTTGATCGGGCATTTCAGCAACCCGGCCAGCAGCCATGGGCCCTGGGGGAACGCCGCCTGATGGCCGAGAAAATCGACCCGCGCGTTGCGCCCGCCGTGCAGCGGAATCCGGTCGCCGGCGATGGCCAGCCATTCGCCGCGATCCAGGCGCTGACTCAGCTGCAGCATGATCGCCGGGTCCAGTTCGCTGACCTGAATCAGCCGCAGATTAGTCGCGCCGGCCTCGCCCAGCAGGCGGTTGAAACGCTCGGCATGCTTGGTGTGCACCAGCACGTTCATGGTGACTTTTTCGCCCAGCTCGGCCAGCGCCCGACAGACTTCAAGGTTGCCCAAATGCGCGCCGACCAGCATCTGCCCGCGCTCGCCGCGCAACTGATCACGCAAGTGCGCGTCGTCGATGATTTCGATCTGCTCCAGACCGAGCTTGCCGTTCCACACGTCCAGCTTGTCGAGCAGGGCGTCGGCGAAGGCCATGAACTGCCCGAACACGCGCCAGTGCGTGGGTCGCAGCTCCGGTTGCTGGGTCCAGTCGGCCAAGTGCCGTTGGTACTGCCAAGCGCTGCGGCGAGCGCGGCGGCCGAACAGGAAAAAGTACAGCACAATGCCGTGCAGGATCGGGCTGAGCACCCGTCGCCCCAGGACTTTGACGCCCCAGGCTGTGAGCTTCATCAGCAGGAAACTGCCACGCTCTTCGTGGGCTGCCCAGTGCTGCTTCTGATCGGCGTCACTCATGGCAACCACCGCCGCCAGAGGATCAGCGGAAAGCGCCCGAGCATGCCGAAGAACAGCTTGGCGTGCATCTTCGAGATGAGGGCGTTGTCGTGAAACAGCCGAAAATGCGAGAGGCCGTCCTGGGGATAGTGAACCTTGGTTGGCAGCCAGCGCATCGGCTGATTGCGCCACGAAAGGCGCACGAGGATTTCCGGGTCGAAGTCCATGCGCTTGCCCAGATTCACGGTGTCGATCAGGTGCAGCACCGGCTTGAGCGGGTAAACCCGAAAGCCGCACATGGAATCGGGAATCTGCAGTGACAGGCTGTTGATCCAGACCCAGACGTGGGTCAGGTAGCGCGCATACAAGCGCCCTTTTGGCACGCTGGCGTCGTACTGCGGATAACCGCAGATCAGCGACGTCGGGTGCTCGCGGGAATGATCGAGAAACACCGCGATGTCGTTCAGATCGTGCTGGCCGTCGGCGTCGACTTGCAGGGCATGGCTGAAACCCAATTTCGACGCCTCGCGCAGGCCGGCCATGACCGCGCCGCCCTTGCCCTGATTGACCGGCAGCTTCACCAGAAAGACATTGGCCTGTTGGGCGAGGGATTCAAGCACGGCGGCGCAGGCCGGGCTGCTGGCGTCGTCGACCAGCACGCAGGGCAAGCCGGCGTGCAGCAACTCCTGAACGACAGCCGGTACGGCGAGTTCGTGGTTGTAGACCGGAATCACGGCGCAGGGGTTATGCATAAGCGACCTCTTCCTTGAATGTGCAGAGCTCATGCATCCGCGTTCACCAGTAAAATCCGCCCGCTGGAGCAGGCCGCTTCGCCGTTGCGATAGGCAAAATGCAGCTTGCTGCGCTCGGGGTCGAAACGCAGGGTCAGGCTGATGCGATCGCCGGGGCGCACCAGTTGTTGAAACTTCAGCACTTCCATGCCGGCAAACCGCGGCGGCAGGTCCATCAGACGCTGTGCCAGGTTCATCGCCCAATCGACCTGAACCACGCCGGGTAAAATCGGCGTGCCCGGAAAGTGGCCGGGGAAATGGGCGAGGTCCAAGGGGACGATCAACTCCAGTCGCAACTCATCGTCGCGCTGCTCCTGGGCGACCAGATCAGGGGCTTGAGTGCGCGGCGACACCAGCAGGGTCTCAATCAGCGCTTGTGGCAGTTTCCCTTGGGCGTTGAGGGGCAGATGGCCCAGCAGTCGCCAGCGACGCGGCAATGCCAGCGCCTCGCAGTGCGGCACCAGATGCTGACGCAGCGCCTGGGTCAGCGCGCGCCGCCCCTGATTGCGCAACGCGTGCACGCCGCTGGCGCTCAACACCACCAATGCGCCCAGCGACGCGCGGTTTTCCCGGACCACGCCGAGGCGTGCTTCGCTGACCCACTCATGGGTCGCGAGCGCTTGCTCCAGAAGCGGCAGGGAGATGCGCTTTTCTTCCAGTTTGACGATGCGGTCCAGTCGGCCCAGCAGCTCGAAACGACCGTCTTCCAGAAAGCGCACCGCGTCGGCTGTCTGTTCGACATGGTCGCTCGGCAGGTACGGCGACTCGATCCGCAGGGCGCCGTCGGCATCCTGGCTCAAGGTGACGTCGTCGAAAGCGCGCCACAGCGAGTCGCCCTGGCGCCAGGCGATGCCGCCGGTTTCGGAGCTGCCGAGTATCTCGCTCGGCCACTGCCCGAGTCGCTGATGGAGGCTGGCTGCGGCGTCGGCCGGCAGCGCACCGCCGGAAGAGAACACCCGGCGCACGACGCTCAGGTGGCTCCAGTCGAGATTGTCGCCCATGCGCTTGAGCAGTGCAGGGCTCGCCACCCAGGCGAAGGATTCATGCTCGCGGCTGGCGCGTTGCAAGTCTTCGGGAAACGGCAGTTGCTGGCGCACGAAGCTGCGTCCGGCGCACAACGGCCACAACACCCGGAACAGCAGGCCATAAATGTGCTGCGCCGCCACGCTGCCGATGATGCAGGCATCGCCCAGTTCTGCGCCCCACAAGCGTTCGAGTGCACTGACTTCGTTGGCCAACTGGCGCAGGTGTTTCTCGATCAGCTTGGGTTCGCCGCTGGAGCCGGACGTGCACAGGCTCAAGCTGCACTGATCCAGATCGAGCGCGGCAGGGGGCAGCGGATCGGCGTTCAGTTGTTCGAGGCGGGTGTCGTCCGGCAGATCCGTCAGCCACAGGTCGACATGACTGGCCCAGCGCTGTCTCGTCTGCGCCTGCAGATCGGACGGCAGCAACACCGCCACATCGGCGCGCCAGGCCGCAAACAGCGCGATGGCCAATTCAGCGGCGTCTTCGAGGTGGACCGCCAGGCGTGTCACGCCACGCTGCTGCAATGCGGCGGCGACACACAGCGCGCGTTCCTGCAATGCGGCATGGCTGAACGCCGGAGCATGGGCAACAACGCGCTTTGGATGAGCGTCAAGCAACAAGTGTTCGAGATCGATCCAGCTCATGCCCGACCCCGGACGCGCTGACGAACGATCCATTCACCCGCAAACAGAAGACCCATCAAACCGTAGGCAATGAGCCCTGTGTATAACGTCCACCAGCTCAGCGGCGCCCAAAGGGTCAGCGCGGCGGCGACAAGGCCATTGAACAGGAAAAACAGGCACCAGACGCGGGTGACCTGGAGGGTGTAGCGAACCACAACGGGCGGCAGGTCAGGCTCCGTCAGGCGTGCCAGTCGCTCGATCAGCGGCATGCCGCGCATCAGGCTCAGCCCGAACAGGGTCAACATGAAACCGCTGATCAGCACGGGGTACCAGCGTAGCAATTGCGGGCTGTTGAACAGCCCGAGCAGCAGGCAAAAACCCATCGCCGTCAGCGCCATCGACACGCCGCCCGGACGTCGCTCGCTGGTCAGCGCACGCACCGCCCACAGCGCGCCGAGCAGCAGTGCGAACTGCCAGGGGGCGAAGTGGCCCATGCCGAAGTAGACGGCAAACGGGTACAGCACACCTGCAAGCACCAGGACCAGGCCAATCAGTCGACTCATGCGGCGCTGTGGACCAGGCGATAGACCGCGTCGACGACATCGCCCACGGTGCGCACTGACTTGAATTCTTCGGCGGCGATCTTCTTGCCGGTCTTGCGCTTGATGTGGTCGATCAGGTCCACGGCATCAATGCTGTCGATTTCCAGGTCCTGATACAGGTTGGCTTCGAGGGTAACGCGCTCGGGTTCGAGCTCGAACAGCTCAACCATCGACGAGCGCAGGGTGTCGAAGATGTCTTCACGGGATTGCATGTTCTGTCCTCAGGCCACTTGGCGCGCGCTGACGAATGCCGCGAGGCTGTCGACGCTGGTGAAGTGATTGCGAGTGTCTTTGGCGTCGGCGTCGATCTTGATGCCGTAGCGTTTCTGGATGGCCAGGCCCAACTCCAGCGCGTCGACCGAATCCAGTCCCAGGCCTTCACCGAACAGCGTCTGGTCGTTGCCGATGTCGTGGGTGCTGATGTCTTCGAGGCCCAGGGCATCGATGATCAGCTGTTTAATGTCCTGGTGCAGATCGCTCATCTGTGGCGAGCTCCTTGGTGAAGTGTTGATGCAGATAGTCGTTGAGCTTGCGCGACGCCACAGGGGCCGGGCCAAGCGCGGCGAATGCCGCTGGATCGATATCGTTGCCCACGCGCAGGTGAAAATGCGGGCGGCGCAGGGGAATGCGGTACCACGGCTCGGCCTTGGTCAGCGTGGTCGGCGACACGTGGATGGTCACCGGCGTAATGACGTGGGCGCCACGCAGGGCAATGGCCGCAGCGCCGCGATGGAAAGCGGGCGCATGGCCTGGCTGGGTCCGCGTGCCCTCAGGGAAGATGATCAGGGTTTGCCCGGTCCGCAGCAGATGCGCGGCTTGCTCCAGCATGTCGGCGCTGCCGTCGTTGCTGACGTAGCCGGTGGCCCTGACCGGGCTTCGGGTGAATACGTTTTGCCACAGGCTCTGCTTGACCACGCAATTGGCGTCACGCACCAGCCCGATGAGAAACACCACGTCGATCAGCGACGGATGGTTGGCAATGATCATCTGCCCCGGGCGGCCCAGGCGCTCGGCGCCCTGGATTTCGTAGGTCAGCACCCCAGCGTTGCTCATGATGCGGATAAATGCCCAGAACAGGCGGCTGATGGTCCGCCGGGCGCAGCGTTGATGGCTGCAGGTATCGCCGGGCAGCAGCGCCAGCAGGGGAAAGACGAACACACGCAGGCACAGCCCGCCCACACCGAACAGGGCAAAGCTCAGGGCCGTGGCCAGCAGGCGCCAGTAATAGGCGTCGCGGCTTTTGCTCAGCGGTTGTGTTGCCAATTCCATAGCCGATTTTTCCAGGGATGTTGCAGAGCGCTCTGTTGTGTCGACAGCGCACGTAAAAGGTTGAGCGCGTGGGGCCATTGGCTGCGCTCGGAATCCGTCTCGATCGGTTCGCGGGTCGTCAGCGAAAGCTGCCACTCATCCCCCGGCGTCAGCAGCAGGCCGAGCGCATAGGGAAACGGCACATCGTCGATCCACGGCGCGTACGCGGCAGGCGGCTGCTCTTCGGTGATCACCAGCAATACCGCCGGCGCACCTTCTTCAAGCAGGGAGGCCGCCTCGATGACGCCATGTTCAAGCCCGTCGCCCGCACAGGCCAGGGCCGTCATCTCGCTGGTCTCGCCGCGCAGGATCGACCACAGGCCAATAACGGCGTTGTGCACGGACAGGCTGAACTGGGTGGGCGACAGCGGCTCGTCTTTGGCCAGATCGCTGAGGATGTCGAAGGTCCGGGGCGTTTCGCCGTGGCGCGACACGAACACCAGCGGCAATCGCTCCAGACCCTCCGCCAGCGGCCAGCCTACGCCGAAGGCCATGCGGGCCAGACGGCTCAACCGGCGGCGCTGCATGGCCGGCAAAAATGAAACGTCCGGCGCTGCGTCCGTCGGGGCGGGGATCACGGGTTCGTGGCTCCATTGGCGCCACTCTTCGACCGACGTCAGCCCCGGCGCCCACGCGCGCCACTGTGCAATGTTGAACTTGATCACAAAATTATCCTGCCCTGACACGGGCATACTTCCGGGCTTCGAGTCTCCGAAGTGGCACCAACCATGGCGCGGCGCTATCACCGAGTGGCGGGCATTATCCCGATGCCCAGGCACCGAGGCAAACGTTGAAACAAAAGGTTTGTTTACTGGCGATTATTCTTACTGGTAGGGCAGCGGCGTCTGACACTGTTTTGTAGGATCAATAGGACTGTATGCGTTGCAGGCTTCGCCTTTGCAGTCAGATTTTTCCGAGAGACTCGCCCTACTCATCGCGATTGCCTAGACTCGGGACCATTCATCGGGTCGCTGGCGATCCTTTACGGCTAGACAGCAACAGGGAGTCTTACATGCGGCGTGTGGTGTTCAATCAGAAGGGCGGCGTTGGCAAGTCCAGCATCGCCTGCAATCTGGCGGCTGTCAGTGCTCATGAGGGTTATCGGACGCTGTTGATCGATCTTGATGCCCAGGCCAACTCGACGCAGTACCTCACCGGTCTGACCGGCGACGAGATTCCCATGGGGATCGCCGATTTCTTCAAGCAAACCTTGTCTTCCGGGCCTGGCGCCAAGAAGAATCAGGTCGACATCTACGAAACGCCCTTCGACAACCTTCATGTCGTGACCGCCACGGCGGAGCTGGCGGATCTGCAGCCCAAGCTGGAAGCCAAGCACAAGATCAACAAGCTCCGCAAACTGCTGGATGAGCTGAGCGAAGACTACGATCGCATCTACCTGGACACGCCCCCGGCGCTGAATTTCTACGCGGTATCGGCATTGATCGCAGCGGATCGTGTGCTGATTCCGTTCGACTGCGACAGTTTCTCCCGCCAGGCGCTGTACGGGTTGCTCAAGGAAATCGAAGAGCTCAAGGAAGATCACAACGAGGATCTGGAGGTGGAAGGCATTATCGTCAACCAGTTCCAGTCGCGGGCGAGCCTGCCCCAGCAGATCCTTGATGAGCTCATC
Source organism: Pseudomonas sp. PS02290 (assembly GCF_029960075.1). NCBI lineage: Bacteria > Pseudomonadati > Pseudomonadota > Gammaproteobacteria > Pseudomonadales > Pseudomonadaceae > Pseudomonas > Pseudomonas sp. PS02290. The sequence goes on along the minus strand of NZ_JASCOY010000015.1, from coordinate 33,564 downwards.
GCTGAAGGGCTGCCGGTGCTGCCGGTCTACCTCACCAGCTCGATCAAGATGCGTGAATCTCATCAAGCCAATATGCCGCTGATCCATCTGGAGCCGCGGCATAAGCTGACCCAGCAATTTGTCGAGCTGCATCACTTGCTGGAAACGGGTGCGGGTAATCGGTAGCTGCTAGGCGAGGGGTTCGGGGCTCTCTCGACGGGCTCGCGTCATCTGCTTGGCTCGCTTGCGCGCCTTTTCGGCCATGTCCTTGGGAATGTCGATGGTCGCGTCCATGTCGGCCTGAAGCTGAGTCTGGCTGGCGATCAAACGATGGGTGCCTTCCTCGCAGCCGCAGCGCACTGCCTGGCCATGGGTCGCCACGGCCACGAGTTCGTCGATGAAGGTCGGATTGCCTTGGGCAATGAAGCCGATCTGCGCGCACAGCTCGCACCAGACCGGATCGCCCATGCGCGCCAGGCGCCGGTCCTCCCATGTGTGCGAGCCTGAGGCCCGCAAAACCACGCCGCCGGTTGTTGTTGAATCGCCCTCTCTGACCACGTATGTCATTGCTAACCACTCCAGGGTGCCGATAGGAGTGGCGAAGCCTAGACTCAGAATTCGAAGAATTCGGGGCAAAAGAGCGCTTTCAGAACATGCCTACAGCGCTGGCTGTCACGCACTTCGATCGCTGAAGAAACGCCCCTCATATTCCCTGACTGGTCAGCCAGGCCATCAACTGTTGCAACGGCATCGCGCCACTCTGCCGGGCGATTTCACGGCCGTCCTTGATCAGGATAAGACTCGGGATCGAGCGAATTCCAAGCTGTGCTGAAAGCTGCTGATTGGCCTCGCTGTCCAGCTTCGCCAGCCGAACGCGCCCGCTCAGCTGAGTTGCCGCTTGCTCGAACGTCGGCGCGAACGATTTGCAGGGGCCGCACCATTCCGCCCACACGTCCACCAGCAACGGCAGATCGCCCTTGATCTGGCTGGCGTAATCGCCCTGCGTCAGGTTGAACGGCTTGCTCAGCAAAACCGGCTGCTTGCAGCGCCCGCATTTCGGCTGGTCGGACAGCCGCCCGGCAGGAATGCGATTGAGCCCGTTGCAGTGCGGGCAGGGGATCAGCAGTGAATCGGACATGAGAGAGACCTGACTAGGATGGATGACTGTTACGTGGAGTCTGGGGGATGGGTTATCAAGCTCTACGGCTGCACCTGTAGCGACGGGATGTCATCAATGGCGGTCGGCATTCACTGATCACCTGAAATGCCAGGTGTGAACTACCCCAGATTTCTCCGCTCGTTTAAGCACCCACGCCCAATAAAAGCTCAAACCTGAAGACGCAACGAATTCCCCTTTGACCCTTCGTACCAGCCCCTGACTGCGCGGGTCAAGCCACATCCCCGAGCGCTGATTACCCGAAAGCATCCCCCGTTCGCCCAACTGTTCGCCCTGCCTGGCTGTCGCTAGTGTCGACGCGAGGGGCTGACTGACGAACATGCGCGTCGGCCCTTGTCATCTCATAGCCAGGGAGTCGCCCATGATCAACCAGATCCAGGCCGCGGTTGCAGCGGTTGTCGCGAACAAAAAGCCAGTCGTTGACGCCGCTCTAAACAGTGACCCCAAACCCGTCGACAAGGCGGCTACGACAGCTACCGACAAGGCGACGTTTTCGACACTGGCGGCTCAGCTTAACGAGAGCGCAGCGCGAGCCCAGAAGAGGGACGCAGTGATGACCCAAACCGAGTTGGGGCAGTACGGGCGTAATCGCATCAATGAGTTTTTGATCGAAGGCCGCACAGTCAACAGCGGCACCCGGGCCATGGAAGTGCCCAAGACGAACGACCCTGAATTGCTGGACCGCGCGCGCGAGGCCAGTGCGTTTGTGACCCGGACCCTGGCCGGCGACAAGAACGCCAAGAGCCCGTTCGAAAACCTCTCCCGCGAGCAACTGAACCTGATCGCCTTTGACGACAGCGGAGCCTTCACCCTGAACGAGCGGCGCGCGGCCTGGCAGGGCGTGCAGAAGATGGACGAGGACTGGCGCAACGTTGTGATAAACGAGGGCGTGATCGAGCAAGCCCGGACGGGCAAGGCCACCCGGTTCTACAACGACGCCCTGAGCTACCTCAAGTCGCTGCCAGCGATTGAGAGGGCGGTGAGCTATCCCAAAGGAGCGGAAGCCATTCTGGAAGCGCGGATCAAGAGCGACCTGACGCTGCCCAGCCTGCCGGGCGCTTTTGGACGCCACGCCCCAGACCGCAAGCTGACCCTTTACGACATCCTCGCCGGCATCGTCGACACCACCAAAGACAAGAAAACCGACCCGAACAACATCGTCCACACGAAGAAATTCTCGCCCCGCACTTCTCCGGTGCCGACTACCGCAGCTCAGGAGGTTGAGAAGCCAACGGCTGCGAATGCCAATGCGCAAGTTAAGCAAGCGGGTACCACGTCCAAGAATGAGAAGGCAGCAGGATAAAAGATGCTCCGGCTATTGCGGTTGGTGATGGTCGGATGGGTAGCTAGGCTGGATATTGCACGCACAACGGTAGGGAAATGCACGTCATCACTGAAAAGCGAATATGGGAGGCAAAAAAGAAATGGCCACAATCGGCAACGGCTCTTGACGCTTGGTACCGCTTAGTCAAAGCATCCAGGCTGAACGATTTTAGTGCGATGAGAGCGATGTTGCCCTCGACAGATAAAGTGGGAAGATTTCATGTTTTTGATATCGGCGGGAACAAGATCCGGCTGATTGCGTCGGTTAACTACTCAGCACAGCGGCTGTACATAAAGCATGTGTTCGACCATCGTGAATACGACAAAGGTAAATGGAGGGATGAGCAATGAGCGCGCTCATTAAACAGGCTGCGGAGCACTGGCATCACTTGGCGCCATTACTGACTCGGCCTGAAACGGAAGCTGAATATGATCTGCTTGTCAGCGGGCTCGACGAACTGTTGGAGATCATCGGAGAGGATGAGCAGCACCCTCTGAATCGTCTCGCCATATTGGTCAGCGAAATGATTGAAGCCTATGACCATGAGCATCGGCCCATGCCTATGGCCTCAAGCGCCGAGACGCTGCGTTACCTGATGCACGAGCACAACCTCGGCCAAGGCGACATGCCTGAAGTAGGGACGCAGTCCGTCATTTCCGAAATACTCTCAGGCGAGCGCCAGTTGAGCCTAAAGCAGATCCGCAAGATTTCGGAGCGTTTCGGCGTGCCGGTAGAGGTCTTTATCTGACCTCAACTCACCCCCACTCACGACGAACAGCTGATCTCCAGATGCTTCCCCCAATCCGGCGGACGCTGTGCATAACTTTCCATTCCGGGCTGTTCGTCGAACGGCTTGCACAGCACCTGATGCAGGCGGCGGACTTCGCTGTCGTCGCCCTGTTCGGCCGCTTCGATGGCGCGTTGGGCCAGGTAGTTACGCAGGATGTACAGCGGGTTAACCGCGTGCATGCGCGTGCGGCGATCCTCTTGGCTGGACTCGGGCTCGCGGGCGATGCGGGCTGTGTAGGCGTCGGCCCAGGCGTCGAAGCCGAGCATGTCGACGAAGTCGTCGCGCAACTTTCCTGCCGCGACGTCGGCTGACTCCTCCCCCAGATGGCGGAAAAACAGGGTGTAGTCGACGCCGCTGTTTTGCATTAGCTGGAGCAACCGCGCGATCAAGTCAGCGTCATCGTCTTCAGCCGTTGTCAGCCCCAGCCGTCGGCGCATTAGGTCCAGGTAATGCGCCTGATACAGCGGCAGGAACAGGTCCAGCGCCTCACGCAGAGCCTCGACGCTGACGAAGGGTGTCAGCGCCTGGGCAAGCGCGCTGAGGTTCCACTGGCCAATCGGCACCTGGTTGCTGAAGGAGTAGCGGCCTTCGTGATCGGAATGGTTGCAGACGAAATGCTGGTCGAAGTCATCCAGAAACGCGAAGGGGCCGAAGTCGAAGGTGATGCCGAGAATCGACATGTTGTCGGTGTTCATCACGCCATGACAGAAACCATAGGCCTGCCATTTGGCGATCAATTCGGCCTGACGCTCGACGATCACGCGAAACATCGCCAGGTACGGCTCTGGCTGTTCCAGGCATTCGGGGTAGTGCAGGGACAGCACGTGATCGGCCAGTTGCTTCAGCTGTTCCGGCTGTTTGGTGTAGAAGAAATACTCCAGGCTGCCGAAGCGCACGTGGCTTTGCGCCAGTCGCAGCACCATCGCCGCGCGCTCCTGGGTTTCACGCCACACCGGGGTGCTGGAGCCGATCACGCAGGCCGCGCGACTGGTCGGGATGCCCAAGGCATGCAGGGCTTCTGAGGCGAGAAACTCGCGGATCGACGAGCGCAAGACAGCGCGACCATCGCCCATGCGCGAATATGGCGTCTGCCCGGCGCCCTTAAGGTGCAGGTCCCAGTGTTCGCCGGCGTCGTTGTACACCTCACCGAGCAGCAAGCCGCGGCCATCACCCAGGCGCGGGTTGTACGAACCGAACTGATGACCGGAGTAAACCATCGCCCGCGGATCGGCTTCGGCCCACAGTTTGTGGCCGCTGAAAATTTCAGCAAAAAGAGGTTGTTCTGCCTGAGCGAGGTCCAGATCGAGCAACGCGAGGGCGGCTTCGCTGGCAACCACCAACCGCGGGTCGGCGATGGGCTCGGGCAGCACGGTGGTGGAAAACGCATCGCCCAGACGGGCAAAGCGATTATCGAAGGTCAGCTCGTCGAGGGCTTTCAAGGGATGCCTCCAGCAGAATGTCCGACCATTCTGCTGGGTTTTTCCCGGTCAGTCGAGTTTGGCTTCGGGCGGCTCCGGTGCATCTTTTGGCGCCGGGGGCACGGCAGCGGGCGGTGTGATGGTTTTCTGCTCGGACTCGATGGGCACCATCTTGTACTCCTGTCCCTGCATGTTCTTGAGGTAAACCTCCATCTGCCGGAACGAGATATTGATGTGCTGCTTCTTGAATTCCTTGTTGATGAACCGGTTGATTTCGTCGAGCACCGGGTTGCGGTCGCCCAGGTCACGCACGTGCATGCGCAGCTCGTGGTCGAGGGTGCTTTCACCAAAATTGAGGAAGTAGACAATCGGCTCGGGCTCTTTCAAGACCCGTGGATTGTCACGGGCGGCCTTGAGCAGCAGGTTGCGCACCAGATCCAGATCCGAACCGTAATCCACGCCCAGCTTCAGCGTCACGCGGGTGATCGTGTCGGTCAGCGACCAGTTGATCAGTTGCCCGGTGATAAACGTCTTGTTCGGGACAATGATGTCCTTGCGGTCGAAGTCGGTGATGGTGGTCGCGCGGATGCGGATCTTGCTCACCGTACCCGACAGTGCGCCAATGGTGATCGTGTCGCCGATCCGCACCGGGCGTTCGAACAGGATCATGATCCCGGAGATGAAGTTGGCGAAGATCTCCTGCATGCCGAAACCCAGGCCCAGCGATAGCGCCGCCACCAGCCATTGCAGCTTGTCCCAGCTCACGCCGAGGGCCGATAGCGTGGAGACGAAACCCACGCCGACGATGGTGTACGACAGCAACGTGGTGGTCGCGTACGAACTACCTTGTTTGAGGTTGAGCTTCGACAGCACCAGCACTTCCAGCAGGCCCGGCAAGTTGCCGGCCAGCACGAAGGTAATGCCGATGATCACCAGGGCGCCGATCAGGTCGCCGAGGCTGATCGGCACCATGCTGATGTTGGCGCCGGTACCGCTGGTGTACTCGTACAGCGTGATGTTATCGAGGTACGAAAACACCGAAATAAGGTCGGCCCAGACGAAGTAGAGCGCGCCGATGAAGCCGGCAATCAGCGCCAGACGAATCAGCCGCAACGACTGCTGGTTGACCTGCTCGATGTCCAGCGTCGGCTCCTCGATCAGCGTCTCGCCTTCGCCGGCTTCTTTCGCGGCCTGACGTTTGCTCAGTGCGCGCTGGTACGCCAGACGGCGCGCGGCGACGCTCAGCCCGCGTACGAAAGCGGCTTCGATGACCAGCCACAGCATCAGCAGATACAGCGTGTCGATCAGGCGATCACTGAGTTTCAGCGCCGTGTAGTAGTAGCCAAAGCAAACGGCGACGAACAGCGCGACGGGCAGGGCAGTGAAGGCCAGACCGACGGCGCGGCGAAACAGCGAAGCGCTGCGGTGGGTCGGGCTGGTGAGCAACAGGCGCGCGAGCAGCCAGGTCATGAGCGCGTAGCAGGTCAGCACCACCGCGATGCCGATCACGTCGTCGGCCAGTGCTGAGGGTTCGTGCTCGGCTACCGCAACCACCGTCACCAGCGCCAGCACCACCAGACCCAAGCGCCGGATCCAGCCGCGCAGGAATTCAACCTGCGGCTTTTCCCAGCGGAAGTGCAGTTGCGCCACGCCGCCCGGCGCGAGAATCCGGTAAGCGGTGTAGAACACCAGCCAGGCCAGCGCCACTTGCAGCAGTGCCGAACCCAGATTGACGTTCTGCCCGCGGGCGTCGATCTGCAACGCGAACGCGCATACCGCGAGGGTCAGCGACAACGGCATCGCCAGCAACACGTTGATGAAAATCGCCAGCGGCGTCTGCCATTGCCGGTCCCGCTTGAAGTGGCCGATGTCGGCGTGCAGGCGATTGAGCTTGTCGTACAGTGCCTTGCGTTTCCACATCAGCGCGCCGATCACCAGGAACAGCGGCAGGAAAATCAGTGGGCGCTGGGTCAGCCCGTCATACAGTTCGCTGACACTGGACGTCCAGGGCAGGGTGGTGACCTGTTTGACGAGTCGTGGCTGGATGCGCTCGAACCACTCCAGGTCCAGCGGCTTGTTGCTCGGAATCCAGAACATCTGCTCATCAAGGGTGGCCCGCAGGCTGTTGGCTGTGCTGACCAGCTGCTTTTGATTGAGCTGCAGGGTGATGGATTCGTTGAGCAGCGCACTCAGCTCGCGATTCAGCCGCTCCAGCAGGTCGCTGCGCGTGGTGGCCAGATCAAGCAACGTCTTGCGCAGTGCGGGTGTGACGTCTTCGGGCTTCTGCGTCGCCAGCAACGTGTCGACGTAAGCGCTCGGACTGCTCATCTGCTCGCGCTGCTGATTGACCTCGAATTGATACAGTCGAATGTCGGCGATTTCGTCGGCCAGGCCGCTGTCGAGCTTGAGCTTGGGCAACGACTGCTTCTGTTTGTAGAGGATTTTCGACAGCAGCAGACTGCCGCTCAACACGTTGATCTGCTCGTCTAGCGCCTGATCGGTCTGCGTGATGGCATCCAGTTGGGTCTTGGTCTTGAGGTTCTGCTGGGTCAGCTCGTTGAGGCGGTCGGTGCCGCGCAGCAGGTAGTCGGAAAGCTTGAGGTTGGCCGCGCTTTCACTCGCCAGCAGGCTGCTGCCGCCGGCTTTCTGCGCTTCAAGGGACAACTGCGTCACGGTTTCCTGGGACTGGGCGCGACGCTTCTCGTTGATCAGCGTCTGCAGGTCCTGGATTTCCTGATCTTGTCGATTGACCTTTTCCGTGAGCAGATCGCGCTGACTGCCGCCCAGGTCCTGCAACTGGCTGTTGCCGGCGAGCTCCTGACGACGCAACGCAATCAACGCGTTCAATGAGGCCTGTTCAGCGTTCAACGCGTTGCGCTGGTCGGCGTTGATGGTTTTGCCGCCGTCTTTGCCCGACTTTAGGATGCCATTGATGGCCTGAATGCGCGTCTGGCTGCTGCTGATCTCGGCCTGGGCGCGCTCGGGCCGGGTTTGCGCGGTGATGGTCAGGCTGTTGGCGTCGTTGAGGGCTTTTTGCAGGTCAGCCTGCTGGGCGCTGCGCTGGCTCAGCACTTGCTCAAGCTGCGGCACGTCCAGATTGGCGTAGCGCTGGGTCACCGGAATGACTTTGCTGGCCTTTAGCTTGGCCAACTCGCGCTGGTTTTCGGCGGTCTGGCGGGGCGCGTCGGCAAGCTGCTTTTTCAGGTCCTCCAGCTTCTGCTGATTGTCCTTCTGGCTGGACAGGAACGTCAGCGTCTGTTCCAGCACCTGCTGCAGCGCTTTCTGGTCGTCAGGGGTCAGTTTGCGGTCGGCGATCTTGTCCAGACTTCGCTGGACGGCCTCGCTGGACAGGGGAGGCGTATCGGCGGCAAGCGCCGGTACGGACGACAGGCAAAGCCCAAGCAGGGCCGAGGCAAAAAAGTTACGCAGCGTGAACATAGACACCGGGTCGAGCGAGCAGAAATGGGGGGCAGTTTAAAGGAACAGCGCGGGCCCCGGGCTGCTTCCTTCGGGGAATCTGACGCCCACTTTGAGGATCTTGTTCCCGTCCATAACCGCGACGGTCCAAATAGTTCCATTCCATTCGATCTGGTCGCCCACGATCGGCGCACCGCGATTCTTCTGAATGATGAACTGACTCAGCGGCATGCCCGGGTCCAGCCCGTCGAGTTTCAGACCGTAAAGTGCCGCGACAGCCCCCAGCTCAGCGTCTCCCTCGAGCACGAAGTCACCGAAGAAGCGCAGATCCAGACCGCGCTGCGGCGCCTGGCTGAACAGCTTGCCGAGGGCGGGAAGGTCATGTTCGTGACCAATGACGCACAGCAGATCGCCGACTTCCAGCACCGTACTACCCGACGGGTGGAGCAGTTGCTGGCCACGAAAAAGGGCTGCGATCCGCGTGCCTTCGGGCATTTTCAGCTCACGCAACGCGGCGCCGATGCACCACTTTTCGGCGCCCAGGCGATACACGAACAGCTCCCACTCGCTGGTGACATGCACTTCCAGCGCTGCGCGGGAAATCGGCGCCGGATCAGGCGGCACCGTCACTTTCAGCCATTTCGCCACCCACGGCAGGCTGGTGCCCTGAACCAGCAGCGACACCAGCACGATGAAGAACGCGAGATTGAAATACAGCTGCGCATGGGGCAGACCGGCCATCAGCGGGAACACCGCCAGAATGATCGGTACGGCGCCGCGCAAGCCCACCCAGGCAATAAAGGCTTTTTCGCGGCCATGGAACACCCGGAAAGGCAGCAGGCCCGCCAGCACAGACAACGGCCGCGCCACCAGAATCATCCACAGCGCCAGGCCCAAGGCTGGCAGCGCGATCGGCAGCAAATCGTGGGGCGTGACCAGCAGGCCCAGCACCAGGAACATGCCGATCTGTGCCAGCCAGGCCATGCCGTCGAGCATGTGCAGGATGCCGTGGCGGCTGCGAATAGGCTTGTTGCCCAACACCAGACCGCACAGATACACCGCGAGGAAGCCGCTGCCGTGAATGGCGTTGGTCAGTGCGAAGACGACGAGACCGCCGGCCACCACCAGAATCGGGTACAGGCCGTTTGCCAGATTAATCCGGTTGACCAGCTGTAGCATTATCCAGCCGCCGCCCAGCCCGATGATCCCGCCGATGCCGAATTCCTGAACCAGATGGCCCAGCAGGCTCCAGTGCAGGCCGGTCTGGCCGCTGGACAGCATGTCGATCAGCGTGACCGTGAGAAATACCGCCATCGGGTCGTTGCTGCCGGATTCGATCTCGAGACTGGCGGTCACGCGTTCGTTCAGGCCTTTGCCGCCCAGCAGCGAGAAGACCGCAGCGGCGTCTGTGGAACCGACGATGGCGCCGATCAGCAGGCCCTGAATAATATTGAGGTCGAACAACCAGGCGGCGACCATGCCGGTCAGCCCCGTGGTGATCAGCACCCCGACTGTCGCCAGGGACAAGGCCGGCCAGAGTGCGACCCGGAAACTCGCCACCCGCGTGCGCAGGCCGCCGTCGAGGAGAATGACCGCCAGCGCCAGATTGCCGACCAGATAGGCCGTCGGGTAGTTATCGAAGATGATGCCGCCGCCATCGACGCCGGCTACCATGCCGACGGCGAGGATGATCACCAGAATGGGAATGCCAAGGCGGGAGGACAGCGAGCTGACCAGAATACTTGCACCCACCAGCAACGCGCCGATCAGGAACAGGCTGTTGATGGTCGTGGCATCCAAGGGCGGTACTCCAGAAAACGAATTCGAACAAACGAGGGCGCGAACTGACCATGCAGTCCGCGTGCCAAGGGATTTAACCTGTTGAATTGCTTGGCTGTCAAAGCGTAATTCCAGATGGGCAGGCTAATGGCCGTGCAACGGGCCTGTTACTCGCAGGCCGCTGATCACATCCGTTCCCGGATGACAGCAGCAATACATATTTATGCCAGCCCGCGCTGCCAACTCTGATCACCTCTGGCTCCTATTTCAGGAGAAGTGATCATCATGAACGTACAAGCCCACCCATTACCCGAATCGGATGAACGTCAGCTCAAACTGATAGCCAGCCGTTACGTCATCGACTATCCCGATCTCAATGCACTGGCGAGATCCGCTGCCCAGAGCATTATTTTCAGACACACGGGTAAGCATCTGGACCCCGATCGGGTGTATTGGCATCGGTTCTCCAGTGCCAGCAGCAGTTCGCGCTCCTTTACCGGATGGAAGCACGCTGGCGCTACGATGGAATCCATGACGATGACCGAACTGGTGATTCGTCGTTTCAACGCAAGCGAGCAGCAAGCCCCCGACGAGCTTGCGGTGTATGGCGGTTTCTACACCGACGGTCCGCAGCATGGCTTTTATGACGAACGGAATGAAGTGCGCATGCTCCCGACAGAGGTGCTCAACGATTTCTGGGCCCTTGATTTCACTGCGGGCTACCGCCGCAGGATGGACAGGTTCTGGGCGCAGCACGGCGACAACTTCTGCGTGCTTGCCAAGGTTCGCTACCTAGCGTCTGCAGGAGAAGGCCTGAGCAGAAACCAGCTGTCAGCCACGGATTTCGAGATGCTGCGCAGCGTCCTGGCGACCGGGCCGGGGCTTGTAACCCTCGCGCAGCTGCGTGAGCCAATGCCTGTGACGTCAGCGGTGTCGGTGTTTTATCTGGAACTGGGCGCGTTCAAGGCTCGGGACATTCTGCGTATCGTCGATGAAAACGGACGTCAGATCCTGTATGTCTGCGGTGCGCAAACGCCGTTCTACTGCTTCGATACCCACCACCAAATGTACGAGTGGTTGAAGGCGCAGTTCCTGTCCATCAGAACTCGGGCGGTCTTTTGCGCCCGATTTCTGCATTCGGCGAGTGACTGGGAGACGCACCGCGCTGCATTCCAGCGCGATGTGGCTCGGCTGCTGAGCAATGATCACGACGACGCTGGAGCCAATCGCCTCCTCAATCGCGGAACAGAGCCGATCTCGGGTGATCCGTTCGTCTACCTGCGAGATGTCGCCCGTCATGACATGACCGCTGACGCCGCCACCCTGCTGACCGATAACAGCGACCTTCGCAAGCAGATCTGGCTCGGCTACCTGAACGCCTTTCTGTCCGTGCTCGGCAATCTGGCGCCGCTGGGTTGGCCGCTGGCGTTGGCTGTGGTGGGCGCGAGCCTGATCAGCACGGGGTTGAATATCGATCAGGCGGTCAACGGTAAAAGCGCCGAACAACGCAGGCGAGGTATTTTGGGCGCCATCGCCAGCGCTATTTATCTGTTCTTGAACCTGCCGCTGCTGACGCGCATGGGGACTGACGTGCGGGAGACCATGAAGGCATCAAGGCCTTTGGGGCTGGATGCAGGCGCCGATGCGATGCCGGCTCTCCTGGCGACCGATCCGTTGTCGGGCATGAGCGACAACGTCGTCCTCGAATCGCTGGCGCCCGTGTTGGAGGAAGGGCCCTACCAAGGGTCATACCGGCTGAGCAGTGGCGAAGCATGGGCGGTCATCGAAGGGCGAGCGCATCGTTTGAACTTCGATCAAAGCCTGGACAGCTGGGTCATCATCGATCCCCAGAACCCGTTTGCGTTCCATGGCAGATGCCCGGTCCGCTTCAGTGTGCAAGGCGGCTGGGAACGGCTTCCGATCCCGGGCTTGTCTGGCGGTGCACCCATGGACGCCGGCGCCGTGACGATCAGTCCGCCGCCCACGACGGCCATTGCCAATGTGCAATCGGCGTTCTGGGATCGCTTCATGCAGCTCAACCTGTTCGATGAGCAGCTTTATTCGGAGGCGGCGCTGGCCCGGCAAAAGGCAGTGGTCGAGGTGTTCTGCATGGAGCCCGAAGAAGTTATCGCCACCGATTCCGAGGGTGAAGACGTGCATTTTGATGAGTGGGGGGCCAAACATCGCGTGTTCAAGACCGCGGACGGTGAATATGTCGGTGCTTCCATCAAGCATTACACCCATGAGGACGATGCGTATAACCGGTTCTTGCGAACCGGCGTGGCGACCTATTCCGATCAAGTGGCGCTGGTGCAAAGGCTTGCCGAGGACGTCACCACGCTGGGGTACAACAATGACGTCGCGCTGTATCGAGGCGGCAGCGGGGCACGTGGTACGTCGGGCGCCTTCTTCCGTACCGGCGACGTCAGCGTGGGCGATGTGCTGGTCAACACCGATATCACCTCATTCAGCGAAAACCCCTATCAGGCGCGCACCTTTGCCAGCAGTCAGGGCGGCGCCCATGCCAGTGCCACGAGTGCGCCGATCCGCTTTGACGACACCAGCGTGGTGTTCGTACTGCCGGAAAAACAGTACTTGAGCGCAACCCCGATCGCGCCGTTCTCTGCGAGTCCGGAAGAGGCCGAGGCTATTTTTTTACCCGGCCACTACTTTCAGATCGACAGCATCGAACACGTCATCGGGACGTTCTACCGGTTCATGAAAGTCCAGCTGCGTGAAGTCACCGGGCCAGTGCCGGGCCGAAAATTGCTCGACATGCGGACCGCTGAGCCTTTCAGTCGCCAGGGTTATGTGGCGCGATTGGGAAGTGCCGGGCGGGTGCTGGTCGATCGTTTCTTTCCGATTCAACAACCCTGAACAGCCTGCACATTTCGTAAGCAATAATTATCTATGGCCGCCCTGCGTGCCTGTCGGTGGACTCTACGGACTCACTCACTGACAGGATGTCGGGTTATGAAAGACAGAAAGGATACGACCGCTCTGGAGCGCAGGGCTGACGAGCTTCGGCGCAGTCGCGACATGTCGCGAGTCTCGGGCTGGCGTCACCAGAGAGGCGAGGACTGGGAAGACAGTGGCTGGAACGAGCCACGTGTGCCGCGCGACGAAAACGGGTGGCCCATCGAGCCGGCGCCCGGGAACGAAGTCGACCCTGACGCCATGCTGCTGAGCGACTGGCTCGATCAGCAGCACGTCAGCTACGAATCGCCACGTGAGTATGCACGCACCCAAGCGCAAGCCTATCTGTTCCAGCATGTGTTCGAAGAGACGGATCCGGACGAACTGCTGATGACCACGCTGTACATCAATCAATGGGAGAAGGAACCGGGCCGGGCAAAGGTTGCTTATTCCATGACCCTGACCGAGGCCTTCATGCGGGACTGGCAGCAAAACGGCAACGGACAGTTCTTCATCATCTCGGGCACTTGAGTCCTTACAAGGAAGGCGGATATCCGGCGCGCGTCGTTGAGGGACGCCTGGACCTCGGACCGTGCCGGGCCTATGAGGCGATTTATCGCAAGACCAGCCCCCAGCGCTATGACAGATCGACCCATATGGCGATCAATCCACAGGACTTCAAACGATATGTGTGGGACTTCGATTTGCAGTCCCACTATCAGGAGGCGCTCCAGCGCTTCTGGCATCGCCATGGTGATGACTACAACCTGTTGATCAAAGCTGCGCTGTTGAAATCCGCTTTCGTACAGCATCAGGAGGGTTCCCTGAGCGCTGAGGATAAAGAGCTGGTCTTGCGAGCGCTTGGCCTGACGCCGGATCAGACCTGGGACGCCTTGACGTTCAGAGCATTCGCCGACGCGCCTTTGCCCCATGACGTGACGATTCGGGAATTGATTCTGTATCGGTACGTCGCCACTGACATCATCGTCATCAGAGACGAACACACCGACAGGCTGGTGATGTACATCCCTGGCAACTCGTCGCCCCTTCACGCCTTCCAGCATCTTTCCGAATTACGAAGCTGGATTGCGCTGCAGTGCCAGGGGCCACGTCGAAGGAAGGCCCTTGAAGGGCATTTCAAGGTGGAAGACGTCGCCGACGGTTTCACCTACACCGGACTTCACCAGACCCTGGCAGGACTCGCAGCGTTTCCGCACAAACTTGACGTGAAAACGGGGCATTGGGACCCGGCGAAGATCATCCATCTCGGCGATGCCCTTTCACCCTGGCCTTTTTCCCACTTCAAATACAACGTGCAGAGCCGACTTGAATCCGACGGCAATCAACTGATCCGTAGCCAGGCGGATTACAACAAAGAGATATCGGCGGAGGTGTTGTACTGGGCCGTAACAGTGACCGGTGTTGTCGCAATGGCGGTGCCGGCGCTCTGGATTCCACTGGCCGCAATGTCCGTGGCGCTGGTCGGGCTTGGCATCGATGAGGTCATTGAAGGCAGGACCCTTGAAGAGCGGCAAGACGGCGTGGACCGCATTGTGTTCGGCGTTCTAAATGCGGTACCCGCTGTCATCGGCGGAGCAGCGGCTTCGAGCAGGCTGGCGGCGGCTGCCACCCGTGTGGCGGAAGAGACGGCCTCTGATGCTGTGGATGAAATCGGGCAAATGATTGCTGATCGAAGTCCCGAGGAAAAGGCGGTGGCTGTTCAGCAGCAACAACGAGCGCAGACTGAAAGTATTGAAGAGGAACTGGCGCAGGCGAGCGAGTCGGCGAGTGATCGCCAGGCACGGCTAAGTCAGGAAGAGCGGGATCGCATCGCGCTCAAAGCCCATCGCATCAACACGTACGACAGCATCAAAGCGTTTGGCGTGGAGCCGGAGGGTTTGCGTTCGCTGCAGCCGGCCCTGAGAGCGTCACTGGCCCGCTTCGAATACGGGGCCGCGCTGGGTGACATCCCTGGCGCCTGGCAAGTGGACGACCTTGGAGCCGTCTATAAAGTCGAGCATCCCGCCCCCGGCGAGATAGCTTACTTCGCCCGTGTGCACGCGAAGGTGTATCCGGTGGAGCCCGTCGAGAAGGTCGGGCAGTACCGCATCTTCTCGGCGGAAGATCCGCAGGTGAAGGGGCCCTACGTTAAACCCACCAGCGGTTTCTATTCCGACATTGACCTGCGTCCCGGCCTGCGCGGCGGCGCCAGTTTCATTGAGGAATCGCCCCGGACGGCACTGCCGGGCGAACGGGGTGAAATCACACTCACGCGCGCCCAGCCACCCGTGACGGTCGAGATCCCCATGGACGGCATCGAAATGAGGTGGGTAGAGAACGAGGAAGGAAAGCAGGTACTTCGATATTTCGCCAACAACGTTCCTGAGGGGACCAAGGTCGCTTACAACGCTGAGGTAGCCTGCTGGGAATCGAGTAACGAGCGGTTTCTCTGGCTGGACAATAAGGGCCGCTGGCGCACAGGGACCGAGACGGATTATCTGAGGGTCAGGGATAACTTGAGGGCAGGGGTGCGTGACGTGTTTTACACCTTCCGGCGCCTGCCGGGTGTTCCTGCCAATGCAGAGCCGGTCGAGCAGATGGTGCACCAGGTCTGGCTGGGCCGGCGGTTGCCGAGTGAATCGCTCATCGAAAACATCAAATCCAACATGCGAATCAGTCCCGAGCTTAAGTTCACGATGCATGTGGATATTGACGACACGGCAGAGGTAGAGGGTCTGTCCCCTCAAGCGCAGTTGCAGCATGCGTTCGCCGACTTTCCCAACATGACCATTTCCAGGCTGCAGGATGAGCCCTTATTCGAGGGCTTCATGAACGACCCGCACACCTCGACAGCGTTTTCTTGCTTTCGCCGAGGAGAATTGGAAAACTTCGCCGCAGCCTCGGATATCTTGAGGTATCGATTGATCAGGGAGTACGGCGGCATCTACATGGACTGCGACGACGTCATCGGTCGCTCATTCTCGGGAGCCGAGCTGTTGGCGGGACCCCATGACGTGCTGGTGGGCGGCACACTGGAAAGCCCGACGTTGTCGTTCAAAGGCCCCGGTAACAGTCATTTCGCCAGCCGCCCCGGCAATCCCGTGTTCAGGGAAATGGAGCGGGAAATTCATACCCGGTTCACCAGACAATACGCCGCCCTTGAAGCGTTGACGTCTTCCCGACATCAATCCAAGGCGGCGATGACCGCCTACATGACGCAGATCTCGGAAGTCACGGGGCCCAGGTTGTTTCTGGATGTACTCAAAGAAACCCGGCCGGATTATGCCGACCTGCTCGACGACGGGTTCAAAATGGATACCAATGTCTATGCGTCCGAATACTACAAACGCTTGAATCGGGTAAAAGAGTTTTATCGCCCGTTTGCTTCACGGTTCAGAATCTTTCCGGGCGCCGAAAACTCCTGGAAGGCACCAGGGGCTTGAATCAACGCTTAGCGCGAGCGAGTCGCTGCGGCTGTCATGTGGCGGGCTTAAAACCAGCCCGCCTGCATCGACAGACAAGCGTCATCCCGGCGCTCAAGAATCGCCAGCTCATGATGGCAACCCGGTACTTCCCACGTCAGGAAGTACCGGGCGGCCTGCAACTTGCCCTTGTAGAAGTCAGTGTCGGCTTCGTTGTTCTTCTCCAACCCCTCCTGCGCACGAATCGCCTGTTCCAGCCAGCGCCAGCCAATCACCGCGTGCCCGAACGCCTTCATGTACAGCGCCGAGTTGGCCAGCGTCCCGTTGACCTTGCCCTCGCTCAGATCGGTCAGTAGGCCGAGGGTCACCGCTTGCAGGCGAGCGACCAGTTGCTCCAGCGGTTGGCGCAATACCGTCAGCGATTCATGGGCCTGGGCCCGCTCACAGGTGTCAGCGATCAGACGAGTCAGTTGCTTGAGCCCCGCGCCTCCGTTCTGCGCCAGTTTGCGTCCCAGCAGATCCAGGGACTGAATGCCGTGGGTGCCTTCATGAATCGGGTTCAGGCGGTTGTCGCGGTAGTACTGCTCCACCGGGTACTCACGGGTGTAGCCATGGCCGCCGAGAATCTGGATCGCCAGTTCGTTGGCCTTCAGGCAGAACTCCGAAGGCCAGGATTTGACGATGGGCGTCAGCAGGTCAAGCAGCTCGTGGGCGTGTTTGCGCACGTCCTCGCTGTCGCCCGTCTGCGTGTCGTCGAACAGCCGAGCGGCGTAAAGGCCCAGGTCGAACGAACCCTCGACGTAGGCTTTTTGCGTCAGCAGCATGCGTTTCACGTCGGCGTGCTGAATGATGGACACCGGCGCCCCGTCCGGTGACTTGCTGTCAGGCAGTCGGCCTTGCGGACGTTCGCGGGCGTATTCCAGCGAGTACAGGTAACCGGCATAACCCAGCATCACCGCGCCCATGCCGACGCCGATGCGTGCCTCGTTCATCATCTGAAACATGCAGCTCAGGCCCTGATGCGGCTTGCCCACGAGATAGCCGACGCAGTTGCCGTTGTCCCCGAAGTTCAGCGCCGTGGAGGTGGTGCCGCGCCAGCCCATCTTGTGAAACAGCCCGGCCAGAATGACGTCGTTGCGCTCACCGAGACTGCCGTCGTCGTTAACCAGAAACTTCGGGACGATGAACAGGGAAATGCCTTTCACCCCCGCGGGTGCGTCGGGCAGTTTGGCGAGGACCAGATGGATGATGTTTTCGGACAGTGGGTGATCGCCGCCCGAGATAAAAATCTTGTTCCCGCGCAGGCGATAGCTGCCGTCTTCCGCAGGCTCGGCGCGTGTGCGGATGTCCGACAGCGACGATCCGGCGTGGGGTTCGGTCAGGGCCATGGTGCCGAAAAAGCGGCCCTCGATCATCGGTTGCAGAAAGCGCCGCTTTTGCTCGTCGGTGCCGAAGTTTTCAATGAGATTCGCCGCGCCCATGGTCAGGAAGGGGTACGACGCCGTCGCGGCATTGGCGGACTGGAAATGGGCAAAGCAGGCCTGAGACAGCAGGGTCGGCAGTTGCATGCCACCGGCGTCGAAGTCCCGGGCGGCGTTCAGAAACCCAGCCTCGAGAAAGGCGTCCACGGCGGGTTTCACTTGCGGAATCAGCACCGCTGCGCCGTTCTCGTAGCGCGGCTCGTTCTCGTCGTTTTTGCGGTTATGGGGCGCGAAGTATTTCTCCGCGATGTTGCGCGCCGTGCTGATCGCTGCATCGAAGGTTTCCCGGCTGTGCTCGGCAAAACGCTCGCGCCGAGTCAGCGCCTCTGCGTCCAGCACTTCATACAGCTCGAAAGCCAGATTGCGGGAACTGAGCAGCGTCTCGGACATGGCGGCGTACCTTTCTTGGGAATGCCGTCGAGTCTAGGGGCGAGGAGAAGGGGTGAACAGGATGATTGATGCGGGTGATGGGGCGCTCAAACGGCCACCAAACGGCAAGGATGCATCGGCGCCATCGCAAAACGGATGGCGCCCGCACTGGCTTCTTCCCGGCTGAAGCCGATTCCACTGAATAGCGCGTGCACTGAGTGGGACCGGCTTTGGCCGCGAAGGCCTCTAGCCGATGGTCATGAGGCTCGCATTACCGCCCGCTGCCGCGGTGTTGACGCTCAGTGCACGCTCGATCACCAGACGCTCCAGCGCAATGTTGGTTTCGCCTTTGGAAAGCCCGTGAACGCCGATGATCGCGCCGCTGCGTTGAGCGACCTGTTCGCAGATAGCGCGCAGTTGATCGGAATCGCCATGGTGCAATACCGCGTCAATGGCGACCGCGTCCTTGTTCCAGTCGGCAACCAGCTTGATGCGGGACTGCACATCCTTCGGCAGACGATTGCGCAGCGACTTGGCCGGTTCAACGTCCGGCACGATTGCCATACTGCCCACCGCCATCACTGCGGCCAGTTGCGCCAGCAGATCTGTCTCATCTTCGGCCAGACACAGCACGTGCTCACGCGGCAGGATGCTGTAGCTGTTGCGCTCGCCGGTCGGGCCCATGAGCGTGCGGGTCACGCCGCTTTGGGATTGCTCGGCGAACTGGCTGCATAACACCTCCAGATCGCTGAGTTGTTGGCTGCTTGCCCAAGCCTTGAGCGCATGCAGCGGCTTGAGCATCGCCTCCTGCATGCGGATGTCCGGCGCCTGTTGCGCATCGCGGGCGGCGAAGGATTTCTGCACGGCATCGGCGGGACGCGTCGACAGCAAACGGTAGAGATACAGCGGGCCACCGGCTTTCGGGCCGGTGCCCGACAAACCTTCGCCACCAAACGGTTGCACACCCACTACGGCGCCGACGATGTTGCGGTTGACGTACATGTTCCCGGCGTTGACGTTGTCGATCACCTTGGCGATGGTCTCGTCGATGCGCGTGTGTACGCCCAATGTCAGGCCGTACCCGGAGGCGTTGATCTGCGCGATCAGTTGATCCAGCTCACGACGCTTGTAGCGCACGACGTGCAGGACCGGGCCGAAGATTTCCCGTTGCAGTTCGTCGAAGCTGTCCAGCTCAATCAGCGTCGGCATCACGTAGGTGCCGCGCTTGATCTCGTCGCTGTCGGCAATGGCGACCTGATACACATTACGGCCTTTGTCGCGCATGGCCTGAATGTGTTTCTCGATGCCGGCCTTGGCTTCCTGATCGATCACCGGGCCGATGTCCACCGACAGGCGCTCCGGGTTACCAAGGCGGCTTTCGGCCATTGCGCCTTTGAGCATCTCGATGACGCGGTCCGCTGAATCTTCCTGCAAGCACAGCACACGCAGTGCGGAGCAGCGTTGGCCGGCGCTGTCGAACGCCGAGGACACCACGTCGATGACCACTTGTTCGGTCAGCGCCGAGGAGTCGACGATCATCGCGTTCTGGCCACCGGTTTCAGCGATCAGGGGAATCGGCCGGCCCTGAGCATCGAGACGGCCGGCGACATTGCGTTGCAGCAAGCGAGCGACTTCAGTGGAACCGGTGAACATGACACCCTTGACGCGATCATCGCCGACCAGCCGTGCGCCGACGGTTTCACCGCGGCCCGGCAGCAGTTGCACCACGCCTTCGGGAATACCGGCTTCGAGCAAAATGCGGACGGCCTGCGCGGCGATCAGCGGTGTCTGTTCGGCGGGTTTGGCGAGCACCGGGTTGCCGGCCGCCAGGGCTGCCGCCACCTGACCGCTGAAAATCGCCAGCGGGAAGTTCCACGGGCTGATGCACACCACAGGGCCCAACGGGCGGTGAGCGTCGTTGCTGAAATCGTTGCGTGCCTGCACCGCGTAGTAGCGCAGGAAATCCACAGCCTCGCGCACTTCGGCGATGGCGTTGGCGAACGTCTTGCCGGCTTCGCGAGCGAGCAAGCCCATCAGCGGTTGTATTTCGGCTTCCATCAGGTCCGCGGCGCGCTCAAGGATTGCGGCACGTTCGGCCGGCGGCGTCGCCTGCCAGATCGGTCCGGCGCTGAGTGCGCTGAGCAGGGCGTTATCGACGTCTTCCAGGCTGGCTTCCTGTACGTGGCCAACGACGTCGCGCAAATCGGACGGGTTCAGGACCGGCGTTTCAGTGCCAGCGCTGACCGGGCTGCCCAGCATCGGGCCCGCCTTCCAGTCGTTGTGCGCCGTGGCGAGCAGGGCAGAAGACAGCGATGCCAAACGATGTTCGTTGGCCAGGTCGATGCCGGCGGAATTGGCGCGCTCGCTGCCATACAGGTCGCGCGGCAGCGGAATGCGTGGATGCGGCAGGCCGAACCCGCCTTCCTGGGTGGCCATGCGCTCGATGCTGGACACGGGATCGGCAACCAGTTCCTGAATGGATATCGACTGGTCAGCAATGCGGTTGACGAAGGAGGTGTTGGCGCCGTTTTCCAGCAGTCGACGCACCAGATACGCCAGCAGCGTTTCATGGGTGCCGACCGGTGCGTACACGCGGCACGGTCGGTTCAGCTTGCCATCGGCGACTTTGCCGACGACCTGTTCATACAAGGGTTCGCCCATGCCGTGCAGGCACTGGAACTCGTACTGACCGGGGTAATAGTTCTGACCGGCGATGTGGTAGATGGCCGACAGCGTATGGGCGTTGTGGGTCGCGAACTGCGGGTAGATGACTTCCGGCACCGAGAGCAGTTTGCGGGCGCAGGCGATGTAGGAAACGTCGGTGTAAACCTTGCGCGTGTAGACCGGGTAGCCTTCCAGGCCCTCGACTTGGGCGCGCTTGATTTCACTGTCCCAGTACGCGCCTTTCACCAGACGGATCATCAGGCGATGGCGGCTGCGGCGGGCCAGGTCGATGACGTAGTCGATCACATAAGGGCAGCGCTTCTGATACGCCTGGATCACGAAACCGATGCCGTTCCAGCCGGTCAGTTGCGGTTCGAAGCACAGGCGTTCAAGCAGGTCCAGCGACAGCTCCAGGCGATCGGCTTCTTCGGCGTCGATGTTCAGGCCGATGTCGTATTGCTTGGCCAGCAAGGTCAGCGACAGCAGGCGCGGGTACAACTCATCCATCACGCGCTCGTACTGTGCCCGGATGTAACGCGGGTGCAGCGCGGACAATTTGATGGAGATGCCAGGGCCTTCATAGATGCCGCGACCGTGGGAGGCTTTGCCGATCGAGTGGATGGCTTGCTCGTAGGACGCCAGGTATTTCTGCGCGTCGTGCTCGGTCAGTGCTGCTTCGCCGAGCATGTCGTAGGAGTAACGGAAGCCTTTAGCCTCGAACTTGCTGGCGTTGGCCAGAGCTTCGGCGATGGTCTCGCCGGTGACGAACTGCTCGCCCATCAGGCGCATGGCCATGTCGACGCCCTTGCGGATCATCGGCTCGCCGGACTTGCCGATGATGCGGCTCAGCGAGGAGGTCAGGCCCGCCTCGTTGTGGGTGCTGACCAGTTTGCCGGTCAGTAACAGGCCCCAGGTGGCGGCGTTGACGAACAGCGACGGGCTGTTGCCGAGATGCGGGTGCCAGTTGCCGGTGCTGATCTTGTCGCGGATCAATGCGTCGCGGGTGCCTTTGTCAGGAATGCGCAGCAGGGCTTCGGCCAGGCACATCAGCGCCACGCCTTCCTGCGATGACAGCGAGAATTCCTGCAGCAGGCCCTGGACGATACCGGCGCGGCCACCGGTGCTCTTCTGGTTGCGCAGCTTTTCAGCGATCGACGCCGCCAGCTTGTGGGTTGCATCGGCCATTGGCGCAGGCAGGCGCGCCTGCTCGATGAGCATCGGCACCACTTCAGGCTCGGGACGGCGGTAGGCGGAGGTGATGGCGGCGCGCAAAACAGACTGGGGAAGGATGCTTTCGGCGAATTCGAGGAACGCCTGATGGGCGTTGTCGGCGGGCAGATCACCCTGATCATCGGCGTCTTTGCCACCCTGACCACTGAGTTCATTCAGGGTCGCACCGCCCTCGAGCTTCTCCAGATAATTGAAGATCGCCTGCTTGATCAGCCAGTGGGGCGTCCGGTCGATGGACTGCGCCGCCGCTTTCAATCGCTCGCGGGTGGGGTCGTCGAGTTTGACACCGAGGGTGGTGGTGGCCATTTCTTATCCTCATGACAGCCACGGTCATGTGGCTTAGCTGCGGCAAGATTAGCCGCGGGATCGAAAAGGTGCAACCGGGTGCAACCGCTTTTTTCAAAGTGTTTCCAAAGTGCCCTGTTTTGAGTCGAACTGGCCTGGCCTTGCCCGGTTCGGGTACCTGCCTTGCCAAGTCTATAGCTGGCTGTTGCCCTGCAAATACGGGGTATATGGCACTCTGATCTAAATTGTAAAAAAGCCATGGAATGGCGTTTTTCGGGTTGCACCTGCGCCAGAGTGTCCTCTAGGATGCGCCGCTTTGGTGCATTCAAGCGGTGTGCAGTGGCGAGGTTCTCGCCAGCCCGCGACGCACGCGAGCGGCCAATAGCGAACCTGATGCCTCAGGAGGACTTCGCTCTGCTCGCGCCTATAAAAACAACGCCGGAACCTAACCGATGAGTGTCAGCAACCCTACCTTGATCACTTTCGTGATCTACATCGCCGCGATGGTCCTCATAGGACTCATGGCCTACCGTTCCACCAATAATCTCTCGGACTATATCCTCGGCGGGCGCAGCCTCGGCAGTGTGGTCACGGCGCTTTCGGCCGGTGCATCGGACATGAGCGGCTGGTTGCTCATGGGGTTGCCGGGCGCGATCTACATGTCCGGTCTCTCGGAAGGCTGGATCGCCATCGGGCTGATCGTCGGCGCCTACCTGAACTGGCTGTTCGTTGCCGGTCGCCTGCGGGTACAGACCGAGCACAACGGCGATGCGCTGACCCTGCCGGATTACTTCTCCAGCCGCTTTGAAGACAACAGCGGTCTGCTGCGGGTGATTTCCGCCATCGTGATTCTGGTGTTCTTCACGATCTACTGCGCTTCCGGCATCGTCGCTGGCGCGCGGCTGTTCGAGAGCACCTTCGGCATGTCCTACGAAACCGCGTTGTGGGCAGGCGCTGCGGCGACGATTGCCTACACCTTCGTCGGCGGCTTCCTGGCAGTCAGCTGGACAGACACCGTACAAGCGACCCTGATGATCTTCGCGCTGATCCTTACGCCCATCATCGTGCTGCTGGCGACCGGTGGCATCGACACCACGTTCATGGCCATCGAAGCCCAGGACCCGAGCAACTTCGACATGCTTAAGAACACCACTTTCATCGGCGTCATTTCGCTGATGGGCTGGGGCCTGGGCTACTTCGGTCAGCCGCACATCCTGGCGCGCTTCATGGCCGCTGATTCGGTCAGGTCGATCGCCAAGGCCCGTCGCATTTCCATGACCTGGATGATCCTCTGCCTGGGCGGCACCGTCGCGGTAGGCTTCTTCGGCATCGCCTACTTTTCGGCGCACCCTGAGGTGGCCGGTCCGGTGACTGAAAACCACGAGCGCGTCTTCATCGAGCTGGCCAAGATCCTGTTCAATCCGTGGATTGCTGGCGTTCTGCTTTCGGCCATTCTTGCGGCGGTGATGAGCACGCTGAGCTGCCAGTTGCTGGTCTGTTCAAGTGCGCTGACCGAAGACTTCTACAAAGCGTTTTTGCGCAAAAGCGCGTCCCAGGTTGAGCTGGTGTGGGTCGGCCGGGCCATGGTGCTGTTGGTGGCGCTGATTGCGATCGCCTTGGCGGCGAACCCGGAAAACCGCGTGCTGGGTCTGGTCAGCTATGCCTGGGCAGGCTTTGGCGCCGCGTTCGGGCCGGTGGTGCTGATCTCGGTGATCTGGAAGGGCATGACCCGCAACGGCGCACTGGCGGGGATTCTGGTCGGCGCGATCACGGTCGTGGTGTGGAAGCATTTCGAACTGCTGGGCCTGTACGAGATCATCCCCGGCTTCATCTTCGCCAGCATCGCCATCGTGCTGTTCAGCGTAATCGGCAAAGGCCCTACGCCGGGCATGCTGACCCGCTTCGAAGCAGCGGAAAAAGAATACAGGGCGGCATAAGGGCTGCCCGCTCAAGAGCCCGAGCAACACTGGCGCTCGGGCTCCCTTGCGAGCGCATCAGCTCTTGTTGTGGTCGGCGTCCAGGTTGAAGAACATGGTCTTGCCGCCTTCGCTGGTGTAGCCCGTGTTGTCCTGGGTGTAGACCCCGGCCTTGAAGTACAGCTGCTGTTTGCTCCAGGTGGCGCTGATCCGGTCGTTCCAGGCCATGCCGTGGGCGGTCACGCTGAGCAACCCGGCTTTATTGAGGTGGATGACGTAATTGAACGTCTCGTTCAGGCTCACGTCTTCCGCCACCGTGATCACGCGCGCTTTTTTGTCGGTGGGGTGGTAGCGGACCTTGGCGACGATGTTGCCCATGTGCGTCGCTTCCAGGTACTGATATTCGAGCTTCAACAGCGGCTGCGTGCTGTCGTAGACGTGGATCTGACCGATGACGACCCTGCCTGAAGATGGCACCTGGAGAACCTTGAGCTTGGCATTCAGATAATTGTCGGCATCCTGGTAGTACCAGTTGTGCAGCGTGCCGTTGGACCAGGTCTCGCGCAACTCGGTACGCGGGTAGATCGCATTGGCGGTCTTGCTTCCGGTAACCGGAGCCCAGAATGTGATGTTCGATGAGCCGGACTTGAAGTATTTGCCGTCGTAACCTTGAAGCAGTTGTTGTGTCTCGATGGTGGCGGGGGGCGAGCCCACTGGAATGCTCAGATTCCACGTTCCCAAATCAATCATGTCTAGTCGTCCGATATGTCTCATTGCCAGCAAAGATGCGGGCGAAAGGGGGTTGGGGGCGGCTTTTTATACGGTTCCACGGCGCATTTGTTAACGCGAATCTGTCGGATGGTTGACGTCAAAGTGCCGCTATCTTCGCTGCAGCTCAGGGTGTTCCTGACATTGAGCACCGTTACCGTTAGTCGGTTGGATGGCACTTTTCGAATTGCACTACTATGGCTGCCTTCTTTTTTCTCCAATCGAAGCTAGAGTAATGGCCAATCAGTCCATCAGCGGGGCCATTCCCCGGGCAGTAAAGTGAATGATAAGTAGCAGCATGGAATGCGCGCAGTCCCTGCCACCCAGTGGCAAATCAGTATTGTTGGTTGTTGACGATTACCCGGAAAATCTGGTGACCATGTGCGCGGTACTGCAGCGCCAGGACCGGGAAATCATCACCGCCGCCTCAGGCATGGAAGCGTTGGGTATTTTGCTGGACCGAGATGTCGATCTGGTGCTGCTGGATGTGCAGATGCCGGACATGGATGGCTTCGAAGTTGCCCGCCTCATGCGTGGCAGTCTGCGAACGCGATTGACGCCGATCATCTTCCTCACCGCCAACGAACAATCCCGCGACTCGGTGCACAAGGGTTACGCCAGCGGCGCAGTCGATTACCTGTTCAAACCCTTCGATCCCAATATTCTCAGGCCCAAGGTTCAGGCGCTTCTGGAGCAGCAGCACAATCGGCGTGCCCTGCAGAAGCTGAGCCGCGAGCTGGAATCGGCGCGGGCGTTCAACGCCTCGGTGCTGGCCAACGTGGCCGAAGGCATCCTTGTCGTCACCGAAGACGGCGTCATCAGTTTCGCCAATCCGGCGATCTGCCGGTTGCTGGGCATGACCGACGGCGAGCTGCGCGGCACCGGGTTGTGCACCTACCTGCACGAGCCCAGCGTTGGCGAATGGGCAGATTCCGGCTTTTATCATCACTATCGCCGTGCCGATACCTATCGCGTCCATGACGCCGTGCTGCGAACGCCCGAGGGGCGTCAGGTCCCGGTCGCGTTGTCCTGCGCGCCGCTGCCCGCCGAGCAGCGCGCGATGGTGCTGAGCGTGCTCGACATGTCAGTGGTGCGTGACCTCTATCGTCAGCTCGAGCATCAGGCCGTGACCGACTCCCTCACCGGCCTGCTCAACCGCCGCGGCTTCTATCAGACGGTCGAAGGGATGCTGCTGCGCAACGAACACGCGGGCAAGTATCTGGTGGTGTTGTACCTGGACCTCGATGGCTTCAAGGATGTGAATGATTCGCTGGGTCATGACGCCGGCGATCAGGTGTTGCAGTGGGTCGGCGCGCAATTGAAAGACTGCCTGCGCCCTTACGATGTGCTTGCGCGCATGGGCGGCGACGAGTTCGTGGTGGTCATCGACGGACTGGACTTCCCCGAACACGCCGCGAAGGTCGCCGAAAAGCTGATCGAGAGGGTGTCTGCACGGCGCATGATTGACGGGGTCGAAGCCACACTCGGCGCGAGTATCGGCATCGCGGTCTACCCGGACTGCGGCACCAATCTGGATGGCCTGCTGCGCGCGGCGGACATTGCGATGTACGAAGCCAAGCGCGCAGGGCGTCAGCAATACCGCTTCTTCGATCAGTACATGAATGGCCGCGCACGCTCCCGTCTGATGCTCGAAGAGAGCGTGCGCACGGCGATCGACGGCAAAGACTTTTCCATGGTCTACCAGCCGCAGGTCAACGTGGTCACCGGCAAGACGCGGGGTTTTGAAGCGCTGCTGCGCTGGCATCATCCGGACGCGGGCGATGTGCCGTCAGGCGTGTTCATTCCGCTGCTGGAGGAGACGCGTCTGATCAACAAGCTCGGCGGCTGGATTTTCGAGCAGGGTGCGGCGCAGCGCCAACGCTGGAGTGACGTCTTCCCGGACGATCTGGTCATGAGCGTCAGCGTGAGCCCTGCGCAATTCAGCCTGCCGAATCTGGCGGCCGAGTTGCAGCGCGCGATGCAGATACACGGCCTGAAACCCCGGCAACTGGAAGTCGAGATCACCGAGCCGTCGCTGGTCCACAACCTGGTTCACAGCCGCAAGCAACTGCAGGACCTGCATGACATCGGCGTGCGTGTGTCGCTGGACGATTTCGGCGCAGGCGACAGCTCCCTTGCCCATCTGCGCAACCTCGATCTGGACACCTTGAAGCTCGACCGGCACTTCATTGGCGGCATGCTGGGATCGTCCCGGGATCTGGCCGTCGCGCGCAGCATCATTGACCTGTGTCGCATGCTCGATATCGAGGTGATTGCCGAAGGCGTCGAAACCTACGAGCAGTATGAGTGGCTGGTCGACAACGGTTGTCAGATCATTCAGGGCTTCCTGATTGCTCATCCGATGCCGCCATTGGAGGCAGAGCGTTTTGTCGAGCCGGTCGATCTGCCGGTCGCGTTACAGCTGCTCGGGCAGGACTGACGCGGTAGACTCGCGTTTTTCCCGCGACCCGATCCGACCATGACTGTCACTCCCCCAATGCCGCTCAAATACCTGCAGGCTTATCCCGAAGGCCTGCAGGATCAGGTTCGGCAGCTGATCTCGCAGGACCGGCTGACGGAGTATCTGCAGCAGCGCTACCCGGATCGTCACGAAATCCAGAGCGACAAGGCGCTGTACGCCTATGCGCTGGCGCTCAAGCAGGAATACCTGCGCAACGCGCCGAACATCGACAAAGTGCTGTTCGACAACCGCCTGGACCTGACACACCGCGCGCTGGGCCTGCATACCACGGTGTCGCGGGTGCAGGGCGGCAAGCTTAAATCCAAGAAGGAAATCCGCGTAGCTGCGCTGTTCAAGGAGGCCGCGCCGCAGTTTCTGAAGATGATCGTGGTCCACGAACTGGCGCACTTCAAGGAGTCGGACCACAACAAGGCGTTCTATCAGTTGTGCGAACACATGCAGCCGGGCTATCACCAGCTGGAATTCGACCTGCGCATCTACCTGACCTGGCGGGACATGCAGACGGCCGTGCGCTGATCAGCCGCTAGCGCTTTTCAAGGAAGTTTTAATGGACGTCAGCAAGACCAAGAGCAGTTTCTACCGCCGCCTGTACGTGGCGTATCTGATCGACAGCGGCATCGCCAGCAGCGTACCGGCACTGACCGACGTCACCGGCATGCCCCGTCGCACGGCCCAGGACACCATCGCGGCGCTGGCTGATCTGGACATCGTCTGCGAATTCGAACAACTGGATGGCGGCCGCAATCATGCCGGCGGTTACCGGATTCATGACTGGGGCGCGATTGACCGCCGCTGGATCGAGGGCAATTTGCAGGCCATCAAGACGGTGCTCGGGTATCCGTGACGTCGTGTCAGGGGCGTTGATTCTAGAGCTTCCCGGCTAAAGCCGGTCCTGCGAGGGCCATCGGGGTCCCCGCGCCGGATCAGTCCAGATCGCGACGCATGCTGATGTGCGGGATGCCGTCCTCGACGTACACCTCGCCCACCGGATTAAAGCCGTAGCGGCTGTAGTAACCCTGCAAGTGCGCCTGGGCCGAGAGAAATATCGGCTGGTCCGGCCACTGAAGTTCGGCGTGTTTCAGCGCCTGAACCATCAATTCATGACCCATGCCCTTGTTGCGCATCGATGGTGCAGTCACCACGCGGCCAATGGTCACGTCACCGTTCTGCTGAATCGGGTCCAGCAGGCGCAGGTAGGCGACCAGCTGATCATCCTGCCAAGCCATGAGATGGCAGGTATCGCCCAGCAAATCCTGGCCATCGACGTCCAGATACCAGCATTTCTGCTCCACCACGAACACCTGCGCCCTCAGTTGCAGAATGGCGTACAGCTGCTCTTTTCCAAGGTCGGTATGGTGTTTGCAAATCCAGTTGATAGACATGACGCCGGCCTGCGAGAAGAAGTGGATGCCGGATACTAAACGCATATCGGCGCAAGCCCAAATTCGCGGCGAGCAGGGCTCGATACTGATTCAATCAACGGCGCGTCATTTTGTTGAACTGCAGCACAAACATCGCAGTGTTATGAGTTGTGCAATGCGCAAAATGCGTCTTCACTGAAGGCCAGTTGCCACAAGGAAGCTGAGCATGTCGCGTTTGCTGTGCGCCGCAGGGCTGTTGGGAATGATGCTGATAGCCCAAGGCGCGGTCGCGCAGACATTGCGTCTCGCCGGCGATGCGTGGGCGCCTTATGCCGACGTGTCATTGCTGCACGACGGGCTTTCCACTGATCTGATTCGCACGGCCCTGGGCCGCGCCGGTTATGACACCGAATACGAGCAGGTCCCCTGGGCGCGGGCGATTCACGGGCTGAGCGAAGGGCGGTATGACATCGTCATCAACGCCTGGTACAGCGAAGACCGCACGCGCATTGGGGTTTTCTCTGCGCCATACCTGATTAACCGCCTGCTTTTCCTGAAACGCAAAGACGCCGCCATCGACTTTCAGAGCCTGTCGCAGCTGCACGGCTATTCCATTGCCGTCGTGCGCGGCTACGCCTATTCGCCCGAATTCGACGCCGATGCCGAGCTGAAGAAGGTGCCGGTTGCGAATTTCTCGACCTCTGTCAGGATGCTCGCGGCGCGCAGGGTCGACTTGACGGTGGAAGACGAGTACGCGGCGCGCTTTGCCCTCAATCGCGAGCCGGCTGACGTACAGGCCAGCGTTGAATTTCTGCCCAAGTCACTGAGCGAAAACAGTCTGCACATGCTGGTCAGCATCAAACGGGCGGATCATCAGCAGATCGTTCTGGATTTCGACAAGGCCATCGCCGACATGAAAGCCGACGGCACGTACGACAAGCTCATCAAGCTGCACGGTCTGTGAGGTCGGGTTCTTTGACGGGATCTTTGATCAAGTGCGCTGCGAGGGTGCGCAACGGCCCCAACTGACGGCAGATCAGCGCGAGTTGGGTTTGCACCAGCCGTTGGCCTTCGTCGATTTCTTCCGGCATCTGTTCCAGGCTCGTCGCCAGCGCCTCCTCTGCGTCGCTTTGCACCGCAACAGGCTCACGCATCGCCAGGCTCTGGGCGATTTCATCGATGCTCGCGGCAAGGCTGGCCCCGGCGCCCTCGATCAGCTGCTCGCGCACTTCGGGCGGCAGCGGTGCGTCCCGATGGGCCCCCAGGCCCGACAGATAACTGAGCAGCGTGTGTGACAGCACCAGGAAGCGGAAACCCACGTCGGCCTCTTTGCGGAAATGCCCGGGCTCCATGAGCATGTTGGCCAGCGTGGTGGACAGCGCCGCGTCGGCGTTATGGGCGTTGCGGCGGGCCAGTCGATAGGCCAGATCGTCGCTCTTGCCGTTCGCGTACTGCTGCATGATCTGGCGCAGGTAAATGCTGTTGCACGACAGCGTGTTGGCCAGCACCTTGTTCAGTCGACGGCCTTGCCAGTCGGGCAGGAACAGGAACACCGCCAGGCCGGCGATCAGGCTGCCCAGCAGCGTGTCCAGCAGGCGCGGCAGGAACACGCCGTAACCGTCGCCGACCTGATTGAAGCAGAACAGGATCATCACCGTGATTGCCGCCGTCGACAGCGTGTAGCGCGTGGTGCGGTTGACGAAGAACACCACGCCGGCCAGCACCGCGCACATCGATTGCAGGACCGGGGTGGTGATCAGGTCGAACAGAATCCAGCCCGCCGTCAGGCCAATGGCGGTGCCGATGATGCGCTGTCCGAGTTTGCGCCGCGTGGCGCCGTAGCTTGGCTGGCAGACAAACACCGTGGTGAGGATGATCCAGTAACCCTGGGACGGGTGAATCAGGTGAACCATGATGTAGCCGATGACCAGCGCCAATGGCAGGCGCAGGGCGTGACGGAACAACAGCGAGGTCGGCGTCAGTTGCAGGCGCAAGCGCGTCCAGACGTCCTTGAGGTTGCGCGGCGAGCGGTCCAGCAGACTGCTGTCGGTGGCGTCCGCCAGGGCGTCGGGGTTGCTCGCATCGCTGAGCAGCCGGTCAAGGGTGCCAAGGTTATTGGCCAGCGCCCGCAACGAACGCAGCAGCCCGCGCCACGCCGGATTGCTCTGAATGCGCAGGTGTTCGAGGGAGGCGCGCAGATCATTGAGCGCGTGGGCGAAGCTGTCGTCATAGATGAACGGCTGGCGCAGCTGGATCGACGCCGACAGGTCACGGCAGGCGCGACCTTGCTGGCGCAGCAGGCGCTGGCAGCGAAACAGCACGTCACTGTGGAAGAACGCCTCGGCCAGGGAGTTGTAGGGATAGTGCGACGAACTGGCACGTTCGTGGATGTCCTGGGCCAGAAAATACAGCTTCAGGTAGCGACTGACCTTCGAGCCGGGGCGGCCACTGCCCACACGGTTGAGGATGATTTCCTTGGTCACGTTGAGCGCACCGACGACCTTGCCGTTCTGTTTGGCAAGCTCCAGGCGCTTGGCTTCGATATCAAGGGTGCGAATCGGCTCGAACAGCTCTGATTTGAGCTTCAGGTACAGGCCCAGCTCGCGAAACAGTCGGGCCAGGGCCTGCTGCACCGGCTGATTGGAAAACAGCATCTGCCACAGTACCGACAGCAGGCCGTACCACGCCGCGCCTGCGACCAGCAGCATGGGTTCGTGCCAGAAATCGGTGACTTCGCCGCCGCGCTGATCGACGCCGATCATGGTGTAGACCGACAGAATCAACGTCGCGTAGGCAATGGCGCCGTAGCGCTCGCCCAGCGCGCCGAGCATCGTCAGGCAGAACGCCGCGAAGGCAAACGCGCAGATGAACACCACGGGGTAGGGGAACAGCAGCTCCACGGACAGCGCTGCGATGCTGAAGCACACCAGCGTCACGGCCAGCGCATTGAGCCGGCCCTGCCAGCTGTCATCGGTTTCCGACAAGGCGCTGGCGATAATCCCGAGGAACAGCGGGATCAACTGAGACATCTCGTTCTGGTACCAGCACAGCGCCATGCTGCCGGTCAGCGCGATGAAAACCCGCACGCTGTAGGAAAACTTGTCCAGCGCCCAGAGACGGCGGAATGTATTGCGCAACGATGTCGATGCCATGAACGCTGACGGCCTTGTTCGCGATTGATTTTGCTGAGGGATATGTACAGCGCCGGATGCGCGCTGTACATCCGGTTAGCAAAATTTATTCCGGGGCGGATGCCAATACCTCAAAACGCACCTTGACCCCAAGGGTGCCTCTCTCATTTGCGACACGCACTTGTAGGAGCAATCGGAGGTAACGACGGTCGCGAAGGCGCAAGGTCAGGCACTGAATGTGTATTGCCTGACCCGGCCTCTTCGCGACCGTCGCAAACTCCGATTGCTCCTACAGAGATCGCGCGCGTGTGTGACGTTGTGGGCTTGCTCGCAACGACTGCTCAGACGAACTG
Source organism: Pseudomonas sp. PS02290 (assembly GCF_029960075.1). Lineage (NCBI taxonomy): Bacteria > Pseudomonadati > Pseudomonadota > Gammaproteobacteria > Pseudomonadales > Pseudomonadaceae > Pseudomonas > Pseudomonas sp. PS02290. Next base: position 1,302 of record NZ_JASCOY010000015.1, on the reverse strand, counting down.
CGCCGCCGCATACGCTGATGCCCAGGCCCACTGGAAGTTGAAGCCGCCCAGATGCCCGCTGACATCCAGCACCTCACCGACAAAATACAGCCCCGGTGATTTCAGGGATTCCATGGTCTTGGACGACACCTCGCGGGTGTCGATGCCGCCCAGTGTCACTTCTGCCGTGCGATACCCTTCGGTGCCCGCCGGTACCACTTGCCAGCTCGCCAGTCTGGTGGCGATGTCGGCCAGCTCAGCGTGGGTGTACTGCTTCATCGGCTTGGACACAAACCATTGCTCGGCAATCAGGTTGGCCATTTTCTTGGTGAAAATCTCGCCGAGCAGCGTCTTCAGCTCGCTGTTCGGGCGTTCAGACTGTTGCTCGGTCAGCCAGTTGTGGGCGTCGTGGTCGGGCATCAGGTTGATTTCGACCGTGTCGCCCGGCTGCCAGAATGACGAAATCTGCAGAATGGCCGGCCCGCTCAAACCGCGGTGGGTGAACAGGATGTTCTCGCGAAAGCTGACGTCGTTGCAGCTCACCAGGCAATCGACCGACGTGCCGGTCAGCTCGGTGCACAGCTCTTTCAATTGATCGGTGATGGTGAACGGCACCAGGCCCGCCCGGGTAGGCAATAGCGTGTGGCCGAACTGCTTGCCGACCTGATAACCGAAACCGGTGGCGCCCAGCGTCGGAATCGACAGCCCGCCTGTGGCGATCACCAGCGACTCGCAACGGAGCTCGCCCAGGGTGGTTTTCAGCAGGTAACCGCTGTCGGTTTTCTCGATGCTCTGCACCGAGGTGTCCATATGCAGGCTCACGCCGGCGGTGTGGCATTCGGCGAGCAGCAGATCGAGGATGTCGCTGGACTTGTTGTCGCAGAAGAGTTGGCCGAGTTTCTTTTCGTGGTACGGCACGCCGTGCTTGCCCACCAGCTCGATGAAATCCCACTGGGTGTAGCGGGCCAGCGCCGATTTGCAGAAATGCGGATTCTGCGAGAGGAAGTTGGCGGGCTCGGTGTACAGGTTGGTGAAGTTGCAGCGACCGCCGCCCGACATGAGGATCTTCTTGCCCGGCTTGTTGGCGTGATCGATCAACATGACCTTGCGCCCGCGCTGGGCCGCCGTGAATGCACACATCAAACCTGCGGCGCCGGCGCCGATGATCACAACGTCAGTAACGGGCAAAGCGGTGTCCTCGGAATATCGGGAAGAAGATCGTGGAATCTGTCAGCGATCAATGTTGATTCTGCTGACGCTTTCGCGAGCAAGGTGGAGCGCCACCCCGGTCGCTCCCACAGGGGTTGCGCGGCCTTGTAGGAG